>VAXG01000053.1 GCA_005883355.1 Actinomycetota bacterium
ACCGTGGAGGGGGTGTGGGTCCAGCCGGTGGTCGTACCGCCGAGGGCTGCGGTGGCGCTGGAGGCGGGGCCCGACGCGGCGTCGCTGACGGCGTTTCTGATCTTGAACGAGCCGCCGCCGGACTGGGCGCCGCGGTAGAAGATCGTGTTGCCGCTCTTGTAAGACGCGCCCGCGGGGGACCCCGAGGTGAGCGAGAGGCTGTTCGCCGGGGCGACGCTGTCGACCTTGGCGGTGTTGCTGGCGCTGGAGTTGGTGGAGTTGCCGACGTTGTCGGCGGCGACTTCGCGGTAGCGGTAGCAGTTGCCGTTGGTGACGGTGGTGTCGTTGCCGCCGCTGAGGGTGACGTTCGACCAGGTACCGGTGAAGGCGCCGCAGGCGCCCGCTGAGAGTCCGATCGCGTCGCGCTGGACGGTGATCGACGACGCGTTGACGCCGGAGCCGCCGGTGTCGGTCTCGCCGCCGGTCGAGACAGGCACGGACAGACTGGTGTAGTACTGGGCGGCCACGGTGGGAGCAGGGACTGCCGGGCCTGTGACGTCGTTCGTGAACGTCAGCGTCGTGCCTGGGGTATCGGTGTTGCCGCCGTTATCGGCCGCGATGATGGCATCGGTCGGCGCCTCGACCGCACCGGTCGACCAGGCGAAGAAGTTCGAGTCGTACGGCCCGCCGGCGGGGGTGCTAACCGTGCTGTTCGTGAAGGTCCAATGCGTCCCGGCGCCTACGAGCGCGCTGAACTGGCTCGAGGCGGGCCCCGAACCGGCGTCGGCGACGGAGTTCCGGATCGCGAACGAACACTTGCCGGCGACCTGAACCTCGGCCGCGCAGTTCGGACCGGTGCCGCGATACCAGACAGTCGTCCCCGATCCCGAGTAGTAAGCCGAGCCGGCCGGCGAGACCGAGACGAGCGAGAAGCTGCTGGTCGGGTTGGTCACGTCTGCCTTGAGCGCGATGCGGAAAGCGACGTGGGAGACCTTCTTGCCGAGACCGGGGTTGAGCGTGTTTGCGCCGTTGGTGTTGACGGCCGCTGCAGCGAGCTGCGTGAAGTCTGAGAGCTCGGAGGCGATGTGGCCGCTGTTGGCGGTCTCCCACCGGTCGGTATTCGTGCCAGCGGCCCCGACGACGCCGCCGACGGCCAGGGGCGGCGTCAGGTTGTTCGCGGTCGTCTCGTTGAAGCCCAGCACCGAGATGACCTGGGCACCGTTGGTTGCGGGCGTGATCGCCGGGTAGTACGTGACCTGGTCGTTGACGTTGGTCGTAACGAGCTGGGAGACCTGGGGTGCGACCGACTTGTCGATTCCGGTATACGCGGCGATGCCGCCGGTCCCGATCGCGTTCGGCGTGAACGTCCAGGTGTAAGTGCCGCCCGTGGTGTCGGCGACCGCCGCGTTCTTGTACCAGACCTGGGCTCCGATGTTCACGCCGTCGTTCCGTGTCTGGTCGAGCTGCGTCCAGCCTCCGGGCTGCGCAGCGGTGATGTTCGTCCCGCCCTTCCAGGTCACGTGTGCGATCAGCAGGTCGCCGAGCTTCACGCTGGCGGGGACGGCGAGGGCGATGTTCGCGGCCGCAACCGTGGGCCCGGTGGTGCCCGCACCGACGTTGTACGACGCCGGGTCGATGACGTACGGCGCCGCGAGCTTGCTGTCGTCAAAGGCGAGCTGGAGCGACCATCTTCCTTCGCGACGAGCGACGTCCCAGCGCAAGCCCTGCGGCGAGATGTCGCGACCGCGAAGATCGAGAATCTTCGGCGCTGCGATCACGAACCTGTTCGTCAGGCGATGGCCGGCGATGAAGCCGACGGAGCCGTCGCCGCCAACCCTTGGTGTGAGGCCGGCGGTGTCGAGCTGCCAGCTCCATGTCTTCGTCCCGTGATGCTTGTCGACGACGAGGTACTGCTCGGTCTTCTTCGGAGAGACGGCGACCACGGCGCGACCGAAATCGGTCTTCGTCGAGATCCCGTGTTTGAACGAGGTGACGTGCTGCGGCTTCCCTCCGAGGAGCGCCAGGCCCAGCGAGTGTGGACCTCGCTCGACGCGGAACCCCTGGGGCGAAATCGAGACCTTGAGGTCGTGAGCCGGCTTCCTGACGAGGGGCGCGGAGTCCAGCGGCGGACCCAGCTCCCTCGTCAGGAGTGCCGATGTGTCGAGTGCCTTCGGGCCGCGGAGAGTGGCGAGCTCGGTGACGGCAACAAAGGCTGTGATCAGGAGCGCGGTGGAGACCGCGAGGAGGAGGCGAGTCCTGCTCTTGGACGCGGCCGAGCACTCGGCTTTCGCCGAGCGCCGATGAGGCCGCAGGTCCGGGAAGCTCGCCATATTCTCCATCCACGCGCCGTCGCCGACACGTGGCTCCGTTTGGAGGAATCGGCGTTCTTGCCCGGCTCCATGAAGCGTTTCGTGGTTCTAACGGGTATCTATTTTCGTCGAATCCCCCCTCTGGGGTACTGAAATCTGCACATTTCTTCCATACCCGTAGATCACCGAGGAGCGCACCGCCCAATGCAAGTTCTGACGCTGCCGAAGGAATCGGCGAGCCTAAGGCTCCGGTCGAGGGTTACGTGCGGGCGAACAGAGCCGCGGCGAGGGTGGCGCTACCAGGTCCGCTCGAGAAGACGCTCGTAGTTCCCAGCACCCCGGAGGCGAGGGTCGACGCGCCCGACCAGCAGTGGTCGAGGGGCGGGCAATCGTTCGCCGTCGCGCCCGGGAACGCGGCGCCGACGTAGCTCGTCACGGCGTCGCGCCAGGCCGTCGCATCTTCGATCGTGTCCCACCGGAGAACGAGGGCGGCAGTTGTCTCTCCCGTAGGTGAGACGTAGAGGCCTGCGCGGCCGCCGCCCCAGCCTGCAGCAGTAGCGCCGGCGTTCGAAACGCCGAACGTCAGAAGCAGACCGCGAACGTCGAGCTCTCCGAACGTCTCGGACGTGCTGAGTTTCCAGTCGCCGATCCGAGTTGGAAGCGGGACCAAGAGTGCGGGCTCGCGCTCGAGAAACTTGTCGATGTGCAGCAGCTGCTCGGTCGTTTGCGGAAACGACCGCAGTGCGCTTGCAAGCGCGCGGGACCCGCCGATGTAGCGCAACTGTTTCGCGAGAGCCTTCCCCGCATCGAGACCCAATTCGAGTTGCAAGAAACGCTCGAGCGGAGTTCCGCGTACAGGGCTCCCGCCAACGCCCGAGGCGAGCGCAGCGGTACCGTCCACGATGGCCTTCGCAGCGAGCGCACGGTCTCGGTCGCGCAGCCGCAATCCGACGACTCGCCGGAGGTTGAAGTTTTGGTCGACGAGGGCTCGCACCAGCTCGTTCACGATCCGTGCCCTTTGCGGCAACGGTGTGCGCCGCAGCAGGAGTCTGCGCGCAGCCGGGTCGTACCAAGCGCGGGACGACTGGCTCGTCGACACAAGTCGGGCCTGCGGCACGCGGCTCATCAGCCCGAGCCGCGCGTACAGTGCGGCGTCGGTGCTCCGGAGCGAGCGCGGGTACTCCCGGTTGGCGGCGCGCAGGATTGCGGAGTCGTACTGCGCACGCGCGAGCATCTTTTCCGGGACGACCCGGTGGACCGGGAGGCCGGAGAGGTTCGACGCCTCCCGGAGCAGGCCGTGGTTCGTCGCAGCCGCCGGCGCGCCCGCGGTTGAGAGCGCCAGGACCGAACAAATGACAACTGCCACAATCTTCTCCACGCGACGACTATCGGCAGAGAGGTCGGACAGCAGGAGCCGGAATCGCGCCCGTAGAATCGAACGAAGGATGGCCACGACCGAGGATCCGCGAGCGCGGTCCGAGAGCGCGACCGCCGCGTGGAGGCGTGAGCTCTACGCCGCAAAGCCGGAGCGCCAAGGTGAGCTCTTCTCGACGATCTCCGGTCTCGAGAACGAACCGCTCTACACGCCCGACGGCGGCGAGATCGACTACGAACGCGATCTCGGTTATCCGGGCGTCTATCCCTTTACGCGAGGCGTCTATCCGTCCATGTACCGCGGGAAGCTCTGGACGATGCGCCAGTTCGCAGGCTTCGGCACGGCGGAGGAGACGAACGAGCGCTTCCGGTACCTCCTAGAGCACGGACAGACGGGCCTTTCGACGGCCTTCGACATGCCGACGCTCATGGGCTACGACTCCGACCATCACCGCTCGGTCGGTGAGGTCGGCAGGGAAGGCGTCGCTATCGACTCGCTCGACGACATGGAGACCCTCTTCGCAGGCATTCCGCTCGACGAAGTATCGACGTCGATGACGATCAACTCCCCCGCCGCGATGTTGCTCGCGTTCTATCTCTGCGTCGGGGAGGAGCAGGGCGTCCCGCGCGCCAAGCTGCGTGGGACGATCCAGACGGACATCCTCAAGGAGTACATCGCGCAGAAGGAATGGATCTTCCCGCCGGAGCCCTCGATGCGGCTCGTCATCGACATGATCGAGTTCTGCGCCCAGGAGATGCCGCTGTGGCATCCGATCTCTATCTCCGGGTACCACATCCGTGAGGCGGGCTCGACCGCGGCGCAGGAGCTCGCCTTCACGCTCGCGGACGGCTTTGCATACGTCGAGGCCGCGCTCGAGCGCGGGCTGGACGTGGACGAGTTCGCACCTCGGCTGTCGTTCTTCTTCAATGCGCATCTCGACTTCTTCGAAGAGATCGCGAAGTACCGCGCCGCCCGGCGGATCTGGGCGCACGAATTGAAGGAACGCTACGGAGCGAAGAACCCCCGTTCGTGGCTGATGCGCTTTCACACGCAGACCGCCGGCGTCTCGCTGACCGCGCAGCAGCCGGAGCTGAACATCGTCCGCACGGCGCTCGAGGCGATGGCGGCGGTCCTCGGCGGGACGCAGTCGCTCCACACGAACTCCTTCGACGAGGCGCTGGCGCTCCCGACCGAGAATGCCGTCCGGCTGGCCCTCCGCACGCAACAGGTGATCGCGCACGAGACCGGTGTGGTGAACACGATCGATCCGCTCGGGGGGTCGTACTACGTCGAAGAGCTGACGAACCGGCTCGAGGCCGAGTCGTACGACTACTTCGACCGGATCCGCAAGCTCGGTGGTGTCATCCCGGCGATCAAGGAGAACTTCTTCCAGCGCGAGATCGCGGAGGCGTCGTTCCGCTACCAGCACGAGGTCGAGCAGAGACAGCGAATCATCGTCGGTGTCAACCGGTACGAGCAGGAAGACGAGGAGCCGCTGGAGATCCTGAAGATCGACCCGACGCTCGAGGGGAAGCAGATCGCCCGTCTCGAGGCGATGCGGGGACGCCGTGACTCGGCTGCGGTGGAGTCAGCGCTCACGAGGCTCAAGGAAGACGCCGCGCACGAGAATCGGAACCTGATGCCGCAGATCGTCGACGCGTCGAAGGAGTACGTGACGATGGGTGAGATGTGCGATGCGCTCCGGGAAGTGTGGGGCGTCTGGCGCGAGACTCCCGTGTTCTGAGCCTCGGCTTTGTCGCTGTTCGGGAATCGTCCCAGTTTCCCGAACCCCTTGCCCGTTCTGAGGGCGCTATGTGAAGCGGACGAAATGTGCGACGCTGCGACCGCGGTTGGGGTTTCTGCGACGAAATCTGGGTCTTCTAGGCCTGCTCGGCGTCGCGTGCGTCGTGGCTGCGCATGCCTCGGCAGCGCCTGCGCCGACACTGTTTCGGCTCACGATCGTCGGCACAGCCCACCAGGAGTGGTCCGTCACCGCCGCCGCCGTGGTCACCGGCGACTGCCGGCGGACAGAGACCTCGGCGGGAACCCGGACGGCAGCGTTCCGCACGAGAGCTCCCGTCGTCGTACGGATCGCAGGCGGGCGCGTGCTCCCGGTGGAGGTGCGCGGCATCCTGGGAGAGGTGACCCTCGTGGGCGCCAACACAACGGAGGAAGTTTGCGGCGGGAAAGGCACCAGCAAGATCGACGACTGTGCACGGACCAGACGTGCGTTTACCGGGGCGACAGTCCACGCGGCGAGCCCGCGGCCGGGCGTCGTCGCGTTCGAGGGAATCGCGAACGTTCGGCTCGCAACGACCGATTGCCCGCTTGAGCCTGCTGACGTCAGACACCGCCCGCTCGGTCCGCCGCTGAACCTCGTGCGTCTCCCCGAGGGAGCGCTGATGGAGCGGAAGCTTTCCCGCATCAGCCTGAGCGCATCGCGGAGTCGGCGCAAGGTCTACGGCTCGCCGCAGCAGGGGCGGCTCGTGGAGAGAGTCGAATGGACGCTGAAGTTCGTACGAACGGCGGCCTGATTCCAAGAGGGCCGTAGACTGCGGGGCGTGGCGAGAAAGATCCGAGTCGTGATCGCAAAGCCCGGTCTCGACGGTCACGATCGCGGCGCCAAGATCATCGCGCGTGCCCTGCGCGATGCCGGCATGGAGGTCATCTATACCGGCCTCCACCAGACTCCCGAGCAGATCGTCGAGACGGCGATCCAGGAGGACGCCGATGCGGTCGGCATCTCCATCCTCTCGGGTGCGCACATGACGCTCGTCCCCCGAATCCTCGACGGGCTGAAGGAGAACGGCGCCGAGGACGTGCTCGTCGTCGTCGGCGGCACGATCCCGAAAGAGGACTCCGACGAGCTGAAGGAACGCGGGGTGGCGGAGGTTTTCACTCCAGGGGCGCCGACGACGGAGATCGTCGACTTTCTCAAGGGCAAAGTTCCCGTTTGATCCGAGTCGAGCGAGAAGAGGCGGTCGCGATCGTGACGATCGACCGTCAGGAAGCGATGAACGCCCTCGACGTCGCGACCCTCACCCAGCTGCGCGACCGTCTGCGCGAGCTCGCCGACGACGATTCGGCCCGTGTCGTGATCGTGACCGGTGCCGGCGAGAAGGCATTCGTCGCGGGCGCCGACATCAAATACATGAGCGGGCTCGACGTCGACCAGGCGAAGGAGTGGGGGGCACTCGGGCACGAGACCGGACGACTGCTCGAGACCATGCCCAAGCCGACCATCGCGGCGATCAACGGCTTCGCACTCGGCGGGGGGTGCGAGCTCGCGGTCGCGTGCGACATCCGCTATGCGGCGAGCGGCGCCAGGCTCGGCCAGCCCGAGGTCAATCTCGGGATCATCCCGGGCTGGGGCGGCACCCAGCGCCTCGCACGACTGTGCGGTCTCGGCGTCGCCAAGGAATTGATCTTCACGGGCCGCATCGTCGACGCGGATGAGGCTCAGCGCATCGGGCTCGTCAACGCCGTGCACGATCCGGTCCTCGACAAGGCGCGCGAGATCGGAACGTTGCTCGCTTCCAAGAGCCCGATCGCCCTGAGGCTCATGAAGGAGCTCGCGAATCGCGCGCTCGGCGGCGATCACGCGCGGAACCTCGAGGCCGAGGGCGAGACGTTCGGCGCGCTTTTCTCGAGTGAGGACTCGAAGGAAGGCCTGGCCGCCTTTGTCGAGAAACGCGAGCCGAAGTTCGTCGGCCGCTGACTTCTGGACAGAGGGAGTCCCTTTGCCATGGCTCGGCTCCGGGACTCCCGAGGGAGACGTCAGGTGTGTGGAGACGTACAAGACTCACAACTGACGGCGCTCCCAACGGTTCTCATCGGTCTCGGACGGGAGTGAGTTGAGACGGGCCGGCCTGGTTCCAGGCGTGACCGCTCGGCGACTCCGGGACGGCGACAGGTGTCGCCTCCCTGCAAAGTCCGTACTTTTTGAAAGTGATAAAGCGGGAGTTTCGTTACACGGTGCCGGAGGTGGAAAGAAGCCTCTCGAGAAAGAAGCCTCTCGATGTCCACGCGCGCGAGAAATCGTCTGATTCGCCTAGTCCTCGGCGCAGGCGTCCTTGCCTGCTCGGCGGCTTTCGTCGACGTTGCGCGCGCCGGCCTCCCGAGTACGCCCGCAGTGACTGCAGCCGCGGCCGCCACGCAGTCCGCCGTCGCGCCTACCACTGCAGCTGTTCCCGCGGCTCCTCAGTCGCCGGCTCCGACGCCAACGGCGCCCGAAGCAGCAGTTCCGGCCAAGCCGGCTGAAGCAGCAGTTCCGGCAACGCCGGCCGTGGTCGCGCAGAGCGCGCCACAGGCCGCGGCGGCACCCAAGGTTCCTGTCGCGCCGGTGCCGTCGGCGAACGGTGCGCTCGCCGTGGTTTCGGGCCCGGTCGGGGCGGCGGTCTCGGCCGGACGCTCGACGACTGCGGCCGTGACGTCGGCGGTTGCAGAGACGGCGAACATTGCCCCGGAGGCCGCACATGTGCTCGCGACCGAGGCGGCCGTAGCCGCTGACTCAGCGGTTCGCACGGTGACGACGGCCGCGACGTCGACGGTCGGAGTCACCCGCCTGTCAGCCGCCGCCGTGGCGAATCGCATCGCGCCGTCCTTGCCGCCATCCACCTCGCAGGCTTCTGGAGCCTTGCCGGCACGGTTGTCGGCAAGCCCCGTCGGTCCGGTGACTGTCCTTGGAGCAGCGGTCAGCCGGCGATCTGCGAGGAGCTCTCCGCCGGCGACAGGGCCACGACTTCTACGCGACCGTGCGGCTCTCGGTACAGCCGCGCATCGGGAGAACCCGTTCGTGAGCGAGCCGCGAGCAGCGGCTCGCGGCTCGCATAGCCCCGCGCCTCTGCCACGCCTGCCGTTGCCTTCGCCGGTCGGGGTTGGGGCGGTTCTCGGTGGTGCGGGCGGTAGCGGTCTCCTTCTCTTCGGTCTTGTTGCTTTTGCGTTCCTCCTGGCGATCCCGACTGCGGTCCGATGGCTCCGGGCTGCCTTGGCTCTCGGGCTCTCGCCGGCGTACGTCGCCCTGAGCGACCGCCCCGGCTAGTTCGGGTCCACGAGCCTGCGTCCGTGGGTCGACGCGGGTCATTCGTAGTAACCCGAACTCAAAGGAGACGTACAACCATGAAACGTTTGCTGATAGCGCTGGTCGCGAGCCTCGTGCTCGGGCTAGTGGGAGGAGTGGGCCCCGCGCTCGCGGGCGACCTGCTTGCTCCGCCGCCTGTGGCGGATACGTCACAGACGGCCACCCAGTCGAACGACGGCTCCAACACGGCGAACCAGAGCGGAACGTCGGAGCCGGTCGTGATCAGTGGTGCAAACGTCGCCATCGCCAATGGCAGCTCGTGTAATCCCTGCGGCGGTAGCGGCACGACGAACCAGAACAGCGGGAACGTAGTGAACGCGTCGAACACGAATTCGGCGACGCAGACAAACACCCAGTCCAACGGTGCCGGTCAGACCCAGACCGCCAGCCAGGGCGCTTCAGATCCAAATCAGTCCGCCGATCAGTCCAACCATGCCGATAACACGGCGAACCAATCCGGGACCTCTGAGCCGATCGTGGTCAGCGGCCCGAACGTGGCGGCGCTGAACAGCGGCGACGTGAACCAGAACAGCGGCAATTACGTCGACGCCTCGAACCACAACACAGCGAACCAGAGCAACCGTCAGAGCAACGGCGCCGGTCAGAGCCAGACCCTCGCTGGGAACGGCTGCTGCTCCTCCTCGGACGGGGCGTCGCAGACGGCTTCGCAGTCGAACGAGGGCTCGAACTCCGCCGATCAGCGCGGATACTCGGCCCCCATCGTGGTCAGCGGCGGCAATTACGCCATCGCGAACAAGGACGACGTCAACCAGAACAGCGGCAATTGGGTCGACGCGTCGAACCACAACACTGCGAACCAGAGCAACACCCAGTCCAACGGCGCCGGTCAGAGCCAGACCGTCGCGGGCGGCAACGGCTGCTGCCACACGGGTGACGTATCTCAGTCAGCTGATCAGTCGAACTCGGGAAGCAACGAAGCCAATCAGAGCGGCTACTCCGCTCCGTTCGTTTTGAGTGGCCCGAACGTCGCGGTCGGGAACGGCTGGGTGCACGACGCCTGTAACGCATGCGCGCCGGCAGGAGGTGAGGTCAACCAGAACAGCGGCAACTGGGTCGACGCCTCCAATCACAACACGGCGAACCAGTCGAACAACCAGTCGAACAGCCTCGGACAGACCCAGACGGTCACGGGCTCAGGCTGCTGTGGAAACGGAGACGCCTCGCAGTCGGCGAGCCAATCCAACTGGGCCGAGAACAAGGCGAACCAGTGTGCATCGTCGGCACCTGTGGTGACCAGCGGCAAGAACGTCGCCTTCCTGAACGGCGGCGATGTCAACCAGAACAGCGGCAACTGGGTCGACGCCTCTAATCACAACACGGCGAACCAGTCGAACACCCAGTCGAATTCACTCGGCCAGACCCAGACGGTCGACCGCGGTGCCTCCTGCGAGAGCTCGTGCG
>VAXG01000162.1 GCA_005883355.1 Actinomycetota bacterium
CGCGACGAGTGGGAGCAGTTCTTGGCAGCCGTCACGGACTGGGAGCGGGAGAAGTACCTGGACGTGCTCCCTTAGATGTGCGGGATCGCCGGGATCATCTATCGGAATGGGAACGGCGACCACGCAGTCGGCCACGACATGACGGCGATGCTGCAGTCGATGAAGCACCGAGGCCCCGATTCCACCGGCTACGCGCTCTACGGGCGGGCCACCGAGCTCGTCATCATGCGCTACAAGCTCGCGGACGCGAATGACCCGCGCGACTTCGATTTCACACAGCGGCTCGAGCACAACAAGACGGACGTCGAGACACGGCTACGCATGCTCGGCGCGAAGATCCACGAGATCGTGCAGGAGACGGCGTACGCCTACCGGGTCACATTCGAGTACGACGGCGAGCTGAAGGCGGTCACCGACGTCGTCGAGGACGTCCCGCACGCAGAGGTGCTCTCGCTCGGGCACTCCCTCGAGATCGTCAAGGACCTCGGCGACGCCGAACAGGTAGCGAAGCAGTATCGGCTCGACGGCTTCATCGGCACACACGCGATCGGCCACGTCAGGATGGCGACCGAGTCCGACGTGGACATCTCGGGCGCACACCCGTACTGGGCGTACCCGTTCGGCGACGTGGCCGTCGTCCACAACGGGCAGCTGACGAACTACTTCCAGTGGAAGCACCGGCTCGAGCGGAGCGGCCATCGCTTCCAATCCGAGTGCGACTCCGAGGTGATCGCCGTCTACCTCGCCGAGAAGATGGGCGACGGCTACTCGCTCGAGGACGCAATGCGCCAGAGCCTCCAGGAGCTGGACGGCGTCTTCACCTACATCTGCGTCACCGGCGATGCGCTGGGCGTGGCCAAGGACGAGATGGCCGCGAAGCCGCTTGTCCTCTACGAGGCGGACGACATCGTCGCCCTCGCTTCGGAGGAGATCGCGATCCGCGCCATCGTCGACCACGAGATCGAGACCTGGGATCCCTACGAGGGTGAGGTGATGGTGTGGACGCGCTAGCCGGCGAGCGGATGATCACCTACGACGCGCGCGGGCTGGTCGAGCCCGACGACACGGTCCCGCACGTCTCGGAGCTCGACGGCGACCGAGCTGTCTTCGATGCGAAAAGTCTGACAACGCGGCAGATCAATCTCGAGCTGCGCTGGCTGCTCTACGAGGAAGGAGTGAAGGACGTCACCGTCCTCAACCCCGGGGCGAAGCACTCGCTGGGCGTCGGCATCCTCACCCGCTGCCGGATTACCTTCGACGGCAGCCTCGGCTACTTCGGCTGCGGCCTGATCGACGGCCCGGAGATACAGATCAAGGGGCGCGTCGGCTGGTCGGCCTGCGAGAACATGATGTCGGGCGTCGTCGTGATCGAGTCCAATGCCGGCTCGTTGACCGGGGCGGCGATCCGGGGCGGCGACCTGATCGTCAAGGGCCAGGTGGGAGCCCGCACGGGGATCGACCAAAAGGGCGGCACGGTCATCGTGCTCGGGCGCGCCGGCTCGATGACCGGCTTCATGATGCAGCGGGGCCGGCAGATCTTCTGCGACGACGTCGGCCCGGGCCTCGGCGATTCGATGTACGACGGCACGATCTACGTCGCCGGCAAGGTCAAGTCGCTCGGGATCGATTGTGTCCCTGGCGAGTGGAACGATTCCGACACAGAGCTGATCGAGCGCAAGTTCCGCATCCACGGCCTCGGAAGCCCGCCCGAATTTCAGAAGTTCATCTGCGGCAAGAAGCTCTACAACTACGACAACCTCGAACCGTCCGAAAGGAAGCTGGTCCTCTGATGGCCGACGAGACCGCCCCGAGCGGGCACAACGTCCTCGGACAGTCGAAGATCTTCACGCCGGAGGTCATCAACGACATCCACGTGAAGGCGGAGCTCGGCCGCTACCGGATGCGTGGGTTCTCGATGTTCAAGGACATGCCGCACTGGGACGATCTGATGTTCCTGCCCGGAACGCTCACGCGCTTCGTGATCGAGGGCTACCGGGAGAAATGCGTGACGAAGACGGTCCTCGGCGCCCGTTTCGCAAAGAAGCCGATCGAGCTCGACATTCCGGTCTACATCACGGGTATGAGCTTCGGTGCGCTCTCGATCGAAGCGAAGATGGCGCTGGCAAAGGGCGCCTCGATGGCCGGCACAGCGACCTGCTCCGGCGAGGGCGGGATGATCCCGCCCGAGCGCGATCTCTCCACGAAGTGGTACTACCAGTGCATCCAGAGCCGGTACGGGTTCAACCCCCACCACCTGATGCTCGCGGACGCGTGCGAGTTCTTCATCGGCCAGGGTTGCAAGGTCGGGCTCGGCGGCCACCTGATGGGCCAGAAGGTGACGGAGCAGGTGGCCGAGATGCGCTCGCTGCCGGCAGGCATCGACCAGCGCTCGCCCGCACGCCATCCGGACTGGCTCGGGCCTGACGACCTTTCGCTGAAGGTGCAGGAGGTCCGCGAGGCGACCGACTATCAGATCCCGATTCAGCTCAAGCTCGGCGCCGCCCGCGTCTACGACGACGTCCGCATGGCGGCCAAGTGCGGGCCGGACATCATCTACCTCGACGGGGCCGAAGGCGGCACCGGCGCGGGTCCGCACATTGCAACCGAGGAGACCGGTATCCCACTGCTGGCGGCGATCCCCGAGGCCCGCCGCGCGTTGGAGAACGTGGGGCTCGAGGACGA
>VAXG01000163.1 GCA_005883355.1 Actinomycetota bacterium
GTCTCCGCCCTGTCGCGACCTGTGATCGCCGAGGCGGTTGCAGAGGTCGCGCTCGAGCTCGGCGCCGACGCGGTCGTGCACGGCTGCACGGGCAAGGGCAACGACCAGCTCCGCTTCGAGCTTGCGTTCAAAGCGAAGTACCCGGGCGTGAAGGTGATCGCGCCGCTACGCGACCGCGTGTGGACGCGTGATGCCGAGATCGCCTACGCGGCGGAGCGTGGCATTCCCGTAGAAGCGAAGGCGGAGTCCCCGTACTCCGTCGACGACAACCTCTTCGGCCGCGCCATCGAGGCGGGGATCCTCGAGGATCCCTGGACGGCGCCGCCCGAGGAGGCCTTCCTCCTGACGGCCGATCCGGCGGAAGCCCCGGCTTCGACCGACGTCGTAGTCTCGTTCGAGGAGGGACTCCCAATAGCCATCGACGGAGAGGAGTTGCCGCTCTACGCGCTCGTCGGAGTCATGAACGAGCGCGCCGGTGCGTACGGAATCGGGCGGATCGACATGATCGAGAACCGGGCCGTCGGCATCAAGAGCCGCGAGCTCTACGAGGCCCCCGCGGCACTGGCGTTGATTGCCGCGCATCGCGCGCTCGAAGAGCTCGTGCTGACGAAGGGGGAGCTCGAGGCCAAGCGCGAGCTCGAGCCGAAGTGGGCGAAGCTCGTCTACGACGGCGGCTGGTTCGCGCCGGTGCGCGGTGCGTACGACGCGTTCTTCACGACGACGCAGGAGCTCGTCACCGGCGATGTGCGGTTGTCGCTTCAACCCGGCGCCGCTGTTGTGACCGGTCGGCGATCGGAGCATGCGCTCTACTCCGAGTCGCTCGCCTCGTATGGCATCGGCGAGACGTTCCCACATGACGCGGCGGAAGGCTTCATCGGGATCACAGCGCTGGAAACCGAGCTCGTGGCCGAGCGGAAGCAGGTCCAGGTCGCGTGACCCTGTGGTCCGGACGAGTGGATACCGAGGTCGCGCAGGCGGTCTGGAACTTCCTGCGCGCCGACGACGCCGAGTTGCTCCAGTACGACTGCCTGGCGACGCGTGTTCATGCGCGCCGCCTGCATGAAGGCGGTCTGCTCTCCGATTCGGAGCTCGCCGATGTCGAGACCGCCCTCGACTGGATCGCCGTGGAAGGAGGGACCGAGCCTGACGACGAGGATGTTCATTCCACGATCGAGCGGCTTCTCGGCACGGTCGGCCGCAAGATCCACGCCGGACGCTCGCGCAACGATCAGGTTGCAGCCGCCCTGCGGCTTTACGTCGCCGACGCGTGCCTCGAAGCCGTGACCGCGATCCGTAGCTTCGCGGTGTCCGTGCTCGCCCGGGCAGAAGAGGAGGCCGAGACGCCCATGCCCGGGTACACGCATCTGCAGCGCGCCCAGCCGATCACGCTCGGGCATCACTTGCTGGCCTGGGTGGAGATGCTCGAGCGCGACCGCGATCGCTTCCGCTTCGCCGCAGAGGCCGCGCGGCCGTGGCCGCTCGGGGCGGGCGCGATCGCAGGCTCGACGCTCGACCTACCGCCGCCTCCGGGCGCGCAGCTCAGGAACTCGCTGGACGCGGTCGGCGACCGGGACTTCGCCCTCGACTATCTCTACGCGTCCGCGATGCTCGCGACGCATCTCTCGCGCGTCGGCGAGGAGATCGTCTTGTGGTGCACGTCCGAGTTCGGCTTCGTCCGGCTTCCCGAGGAAGCGGCGACCGGGTCGTCGATGATGCCGCAGAAGCTGAATCCCGACGTGGCCGAGCTTGCACGCGGGAAGGGCGGCGCCGCGATCGGCCGCCTGACCGGGTTGCTCGCGACCATCAAAGGCCTCCCGCTCGCATACAACCGAGACCTGCAGGAGGACAAGGAGCCTGTCTTTGCGGCGCGCCGCGACGTTCGCACCACGCTCGGCGCGCTCGAGGTGCTGGTCGGCGGCATCGAGTTCGACCACGAGCGCCTCGCGGCTGCGTGCAACGATCCGCTCGTGTCGGCGACGGACCTTGCGGAAGCGATGGTCGCCGAAGGGATCCCGTTTCGCGACGCGCACGAGCATGTCGCAGCTCAGGTACGCGACGGGACCTTCGAAGCACCGGAGTCGCCTAGCCGTCGGGTCGCGCCCGGCCCGGCCGACGTTCACGCGGCGGTTGCCGAGGCGCGCACGCGCTTCGACGCCTAAGCCAGCACGGAGAGGGGCAACGACCCCTCGAGCAGCGCACGACCGACGACCGCTCCCTCGCAACCGAGCGCGGCGACCGCAGCGAGGTCGGCCTCCGAGCGGATCCCGCCGGCAGCCAGCACCGGCAGGCCCGACGCCTCCCGGACCTCGCCCAGGAGGCCCAGATCCGGGCCGCCGAGCATCCCGTCGCGCTCGATCGCCGTGCACAGGATCCGCGACACGCC
>VAXG01000109.1 GCA_005883355.1 Actinomycetota bacterium
TGACCCGCTACGCCGAACGCCGGGGCTTCACTGTCGAGCACCTCGGCTCGAGCCCGAACGAGGCCGGCGGCTTCAAGGAGATCACCTTCGGGATCAAGGGAGAAGGCGCGTACTCGGTGTTCAAGTGGGAAGGCGGAACGCATCGTGTCCAGCGCGTGCCGGAGACGGAGTCCCAGGGGCGCATCCACACGTCGACCGCCACCGTCGCCGTCATGCCGGAGGCGGAGGAGGTCGAGGTCGAGGTCGATCCGAACGACCTGAAGATCGACGTGTACCGGTCGACCGGGCCCGGCGGCCAGAGCGTCAACACGACCGATTCGGCGGTGCGAATCACCCATCTGCCGACCGGCCTCGTCGTTGCGATGCAGGATGAGAAGAGCCAGTTGCAGAACCGGCAGAAGGCTTTGCGCGTGCTGCGCGCGCGCCTGTACGAGCACGAGCGCGAGAAGCAGCGCGCAGAGCTCGACGCGACCCGGCGCTCGCAGATCGGCTCCGGCGAGCGCGCCGAGAAGATCCGCACCTACAACTACCCCGAGAACCGCGTCACCGACCACCGGATCAAGCTCACCGTGCACCAGCTCGACCGCGTCCTTCAAGGGGAGCTCGACGGGTTCACCGAGGCGCTCGGCGCGGAAGAGCGCCGGCGCGCGCTCGAACAGTGACGGTCGGAGAAGCCCTACGGCTCGCCGAGCAGAGGCTCGGTGAAGCAGGTGTCGACACTCCGCGGGTCGATGCCGAGCTGCTGCTTGCACACGTGCTCGGCGTCTCGCGCACGGGCATGCACGAACGGCGTTCGCAGGAGGCGCCCGATGAGTTCGATGACCTGCTCGAACGCCGAGTGCGGCGCGAGCCGCTGGCGTACGTCCTCGGCGAGTGGGGTTTTCGGCGGCTGGTCCTGCACACGGATGCGCGCGCGCTCGTACCGCGTCCCGAGACGGAGGTCGTCGTCGAGCGGTGCCTCGCACTGCTCCGTGACGAAACGGAGCCGCGCGTGCTCGATCTCGGCACCGGCACGGGGGCGATCGCGCTCTCGATCGCGGACGAGCGTCCCGACGCCCGCGTGACGGCTGTTGACTCGGCCCCGGACGCCGTCGCGCTCGCACGTGAGAACGCGGAGCGGCTCGATCTCGACATCGAGGTGCGGGAAGGCGATCTCCGGGCCGCGGCCGAGGGGTGGGATCTGGTCGTCTCGAACCCGCCGTACGTCCACGCCGATGAGTGGGAGTCGCTCCAGCCGGAGATCCGCGACTGGGAGCCGCGCGACGCGCTGGTGGGCGAAGGGCTGCACGAGGAGATCGCCAGACTCGCGAGCACGCGGCTCCTCGTGTTCGAGGTCGGCGACGGGCAGGCGGACCACGTCGCCGGCGCTCTGGCGTCGCTGGGCTATGCAGACATCGCGATCACGTCCGACCTGGCCGAGGAGGACCGCGTGGTCGAGGGCCGGCGATGACCGATCCTGTCGAAGCGCTTCGCAACGGTAAACCGATCGTCATGCCGTTCGACACCGTGTATGGGCTCGCAGCGGACCCGTTTCGGGAGGAGCCGACACGGCGTCTGTATGAGTTGAAGGGGAGGGACCAGACAGAGCCGAGCGCGCTCGTCGCCTGCGACTTCGACCACCTGTTGGAGTGTGTGCCGGAGATCGACGGCCGTGCCATGTCACTCGCGCGGTTGCTGCTGCCGGGCCCGGTCACGCTCGTCCTCCCGAATCCCGCCCGCCGCTTTCGCTGGTTGACCGGGACGAACCCCGAGGCGATCGGCGTTCGCGTTCCCGATTTCGACGGCCCGGGTGCCGAGGTCCTCGCTCGCGTGGGCGCTCTGGTTGCCACGAGCGCCAATCATCCCGGCGGCCCCGATCCGAAGCGGCTCGACGAAGTATCCGAAGACATCCGCGAGGGCGCGGGCGCCGTCGTCGAGGGTGGAGAATTGCCCGGGAGCCCGTCGACCGTGATCGATCTCAGCGGCATGAAGCCGCGGATTCTTCGCGACGGAGCGCTGCCAGCCGAGGAAGCTCTGCGCCGACTGGGTGCGGCAGTACGATCAGGCTGACCCCGGGAGAGGAGAGCCATGGCCGTCGCGCAACAAACCTTCGAGCAGCTGACCACTGCCGGCCTCGAGCAAGTCGACCCGGAGATCGCAGACCTGCTGGGGCGCGAGCTCGAGCGCCAGCGGAACCAGATCGAGCTCATCGCCTCGGAAAACTTCACCTGGCCGTCGATCCTGGAAGCGATCGGCTCCACACCGACCAACAAGTACGCCGAGGGCTATCCGGGCAAGCGCTACTACGGCGGCTGCGAGATCGTCGACGAGATCGAACAGCTGGCGATCGACCGCGCCAAGGAGCTCTTTGGCGCCGACCATGCGAACGTCCAGCCGCACGCCGGCGCCCAGACGAACATGGCGGTGTACATGGCAGCCCTGCAGCCGGGCGACACGATCCTCTCGCTCGAGCTCTCCCACGGGGGCCATCTGACGCACGGCCTCAAGGTCAACTTCTCGGGCCGGCTGTACACCATCGCCCACTACGGGGTTTCCCGCGAGACGAACGTCGTCGACTACGACGAGGTGCATGCGAAGGCGCGTGAATCGCGTCCGCGGCTGATCGTCTGCGGTGGTTCGGCGTATCCACGCACGGTCGATACGGCGAAGTTCCGCGAGATCGCCGACGACGTCGGCGCCCTGCTGCTCTGCGACATGGCCCATTTCGCAGGGCTGGTCGCGGCGGGCCTCCACCCGAATCCGATGGAGCACTGCGACTTCGTCACCTCGACGACGCACAAGACGCTCGCCGGTCCGCGCTCCGGGTTCATCCTCTGCACTGCAGAGCACGCACAGGCCGTCGATCGCGCAGTGTTCCCTGGCATGCAGGGCGGTCCGCTCGAGCACACGATCGCAGCCAAGGCGACGTGCTTCAAGATCGCAGGGACGGAGGCATTCCGGGACTATCAGTCGCAGGTCCGGCGCAACGCGGACACGCTCTCGGACACGCTGATCGATGGAGGCCTGGAAGTTCTGACCGGCGGCACCGACACTCACCTCTTGCAGCTCGACCTGCGCTCTACCGAGTGGACGGGCAAAGACGCCGAGGAACGCCTGCACGACGTGAAGCTGACCGTGAATCGCAACACCGTCCCGTTCGACGAGCGGTCGCCCACGGTTGCAAGCGGCGTCAGGATCGGAACGCCCGCGGCGACCATGCGCGGCATGGACGACGCCGACTTCCGCGAGATCGGACGCATCATCGTCGAGGCGCTCGGCGAGTCTCCGGATCTCGACGGGTTGCGTGCCCGCACGGAAGCTTTGTGCGCGAAGCACCCGCTGTACCCCGGTTTTCGGGGCTGGACGACCTACGTGACGCAGTGACGGTGGCGGAGACACGCACAGGCAGCGTCGTCGAGGTCAAGCACCCGCTCGTTCAGCACAAGCTCTCGTACCTTCGTGACAAGAACACTCCCACCGTTCACTTCCGCAAGCTCGTGAACGAGATCACGCTGCTGCTGACCTACGAGGCGACGAAGGATCTCCCGACGGAGGACGTCGAGGTCGAGACGCCGCTCGAGACCGGACGGTTTCCTCACATCAGCGGCAAGAAGGTCGCCGTCTGCCCGATCCTGCGCGCCGGCGTCGGGATGCTCGACGGCGTGCTCTCGCTCATCTCGAGCGCGCGAGTCGGCTTCATCGGCATGTACCGAGACGAGGAGACGCTCGAGCCCATCGAGTACTACGCGAAACTCCCCGCCGACGTCGCCGAGCGCGACGTGATCCTGCTCGATCCGATGCTTGCGACCGGCAACTCGACGGCAGCTGCGATCAGAACCGTCAAGGACGCGGGCGCGACCTCGGTACGGCTGATCGCGATCATCGCCGCGCCCGAAGGGATCGAGAGGATCCTGCGCGACCATCCCGACGTCCAGATCGTCGTGGCCGCGATCGACCGGGGTCTCAACGAGCGCGGGTACATCGTCCCGGGTCTCGGCGACGCGGGCGACCGGCTCTACGGCACCAAGTAGAGATGCTCCAGACGCTCGCCGATCACCTCGAAGTCATTTGGGGAGCGCTGCTCGCCGCGGCGATCGTCGTTCTCCTGACCCCTGCCGTCGGTGGAATGGCCCGGTTGCTCGGCGCTGTCGACCGGCCGGAGGGCCGGCGACTCAACCGCAGCACGGTGCCCCGGCTTGGCGGCCTCGCGCTCTTCTTCGGGATCTTCGTCCCGGCGCTCGCGTTCCTCGACCTTTCGCGCGAGGCGCGCGGGCTGCTGCTCGGTGCCGCCGTCGCGACGACGGTCGGCGCGATCGACGACTTCCGCGGGCTGCGCTGGTGGGAGAAGCTCGGCGGCCAGGTCGTGGCGGCTGCGATCCCGGTCAGCTCGGGGATCTGGGTGCACCGCTTCACGTTCCCGATCCTCGGCATCCACTCGCTTCCGGACTGGGTCGGGATGCCGGTTTCCGTGCTCTGGATCGTCGCGATCATGAACATGGTCAACTTCCTCGACGGGCTCGACGGACTGGCCGCGGGCGTCTCGGCGATCTCCGCGTTCACCTTCACGCTGATCGCCCTTTCGCTGCCGCGGCCGGAAATCCAGGCTGCGCTCCTGTCCGCGATCGTGCTCGGCGCGGCGCTCGGCTTTCTGCGCCACAACGTCTATCCGGCACGGATCTTCATGGGTGACTCCGGCGCGCTCCTACTCGGGTTCGTGCTTGCGACCGTGCCGCTGCAAGGCCTGCTCAAGACGGCGTCGATCGTGACCCTGTTCTTCCCGCTGCTCGTCCTCGCTGTGCCGATCCTCGACACGTCCTTCGTCGTGGCCAAACGGCTGAAGTACCGACAGCCGGTCTACGTCGCGGACCGGCAGCACCTCCACCACCGCTTCGTGAACATCGGCTTCTCACAGCGGCGGGCCGCCGGCTACATCTGGCTCTGGTGCGGGACGCTCGCCGCCACCGCCCTCGCTCTCCGCTTCATCCGCCCGCACCAGCACGGCGAATGGCATGCCTGGCGGACGCTCGTCGTCTCCCTCTTCGCACTGGTGGCCCTGGCCGCTTCGGTGTACATGGTGTATCTGCTCGAAATCGTCAAGCTCGCGAATCCGATGATCAGGCGGCGCGAGGAGCAGGCTCGCCTCGACAAGCGCAAGTCGGCGTAGTACAAAGTCCGCTGTTTTTGCCTGTTTCAAGCGGTCTTGCGCTGTTACAAACTTGGTATGCTCCGGCCAGATGGAGCCAAAGAGCCGCCCATCTGCTCAGTACGCCGAAGCTGGAGGCGTCCTGGTCGGAGTTCTGTTCGCTTCCGTCGCCGTCGGCTTGTTGATCGGCTGGTTGGCAGGCTCAGCGGGAATCGGAGTCCTGATCGGCGCGGTGATCGGGATCCCGCTCTCGACGTACACGGTCTACTGGCGCTACCGGGACAGCTTTTGACGATGCGTTCCGGCCTGCTCAGCACGCCGCGACCGGAGCCGGGTCACCTCTTGCCGGCCTTGGCCGGATCCCTCGTCATCCTCTTCGCCCTGCCGTTGTTCCTGCTCCTCGACTGGAACATCTCCGCGTGGGCGCTCGCCGCCGTCCTGTGGCTCGGTATCCATGCACTCGACTTCATACTGCGGCGCGCGAGGAAGGACACCGGTAACCTCGCGGCCTCCGGAATGCAGGCGTTCGGGTTGCTCTTCAAGACTTTGGGACTCCTCGTGGTCCTGTTCGCGGCCGCGGCGACAAGCCCGCGCCTCGCGCTGGCCGCTGCGCTCGTCTACGCACTCGCCTACACGCTGGAGCTCGGCCTTTCCATGGTCGCGTACTTCGGAGCGGGCCGATGAGGGCACGCTTGGTCGGAGTCGTGCTCTTCGCCCTTGCGTTTCCACAAGCGGCGTTCGCGCGGGGCACGTTCGATCCGGTCAAGGAGTTCGAGCAGCACGACTGGGTCCCCATCCATCTGGGCCCGCTCGACCTGTCGATCACGAAGGCAGTTGCCTACCTCCTGCTCGGGACCGTCCTGACGATCTTGCTCGGGGTCGGCCTCATGCGTGTTCGCCTGGGCGTGCAGCCCGGGGTGCGGCAGACCATCGGCGAGCAGATCTACGAGGTTGCGCAGGTTCAGATCGCCGAGCAAGGGCTGCCTGCGAAGGCCATCGGCCGCTGGTTCCCGTACGTCGCGTCTCTCTTCCTCTTCATCTTCGTCGTCAACCTGCTCGGTTTCATTCCGTTGCCGCTGACCGGTGAGACGTGGCACGGAGTACCCGTCTGGGGAATCTACGCGGCGACGAGCTCAATCTCCGTGACGCTTGCGCTGGCCTTGCTGACATTCTTCTTCACGCATGTCGAGGGGGTGCGGTGGAACGGGCCCGTCCGCTACTTCAAGAGTTGGATCCCGGAGGCTCCGAAGCTCTTGCTGGGCCTCATCGTCCCGCTGGAGGTCCTCGGCCAGTTCATGCGGCTGATCTCGTTGAGCGTCCGACTTTTCGCCAACATGCTCGCGGGTCACATCTTGATCCTGACCTTCCTCGGTCTCATCTTCATCTTCCAGTCCTGGGTTCTCTTGTTCGTTCTCGTGCCGGCGACGCTGTTCTACGTCTTCGAGGTCGTCATCGTCGTCGGGATTCAGGCGTTCATCTTCGCCGCTCTGTCCGCCATCTACATCGGCTCGGCCATCGAGCCCCAGCATTGAGGCGTCGCTTGCGATGCCGACCAACAAAGCTGTACCGACTTTGCCGGCACAGCGGATCTGAGGCGTCGCTTGCGATGCCGACCAAAAGAGCTGTGGCGGCCTTGCCGGCACAGCGGATAACAGGAGGAATGACGTGAACACGCTTCTCGCAGCAACATCGGGCGACGTCACGAAAGCCGGGAAGGCGATCGGTCTCGCCCTCGGTGTCGGTCTCGGCGCGCTCGGCGCGGGCATCGGCATCGGCAACATCTTCGGCTCGATGATCCAGTCCGTTGCGCGCCAGCCGGAGCTGCGAGGCGAGCTGACCGGAATCCAGTGGCTCGGCTTCGCGCTCACCGAGGCGGTCGTCTTCTACGGTCTGCTGGGCTCGATTCTGGCCTACGTCCTGGTCTGATGCTGGTCGCCGCGAATCCACTGATCCAAGTCCGACTCGGGCTGATGGTCTGGACCATCGTCTGCTTCGGAATTACGTTCTTCGTTCTCAAGCGATTCGCGTTCGGGCAGATTCAGAGGGTCATCGACGAGCGGCGCCAACGGATCCGCCGCTCGATCGAAGAGGCGGAGAAGGCTCGCAACGAGGCACGGCGACTGCTCGAGGAGCACCGCGCCCTCATCGGCCAGGCTCGCGGCCAGGCAGAGCAGATCCTCGCCGAGGCGCGCAAGGTCGCGGAGTCGATGGCGCGCCGTGTCAAGGAGGAGACGGAAGCCGATCGCCTGCGCCGCCTCGAGGAGACGAAGCGGCAGATCGAGGCCGAAACTCAGCGCGCGTTGGAGCAGATCCGCACGGAAGTCGCCGAGTTGACGCTGATCGCCACGACGAAGGTGACCGGCAAGGTTCTCGAGGACGCAGACCACAAGCGCCTGATCGACGAGGCGATCCGCGACCTCGACTTCTCGGTCCTGGAGAAGGAGGCGTGAGATAGCCGCCGTCCACCGCAGGTACGCGCAAGCGCTCTTCGACGCTGCAAAGGAGCAGGGACGGTTGCAGGAGGTCTACGGAGAGCTGAGCGACTTCGCCGCGGCAGTGCGAGACGTCCCGGAGCTGCGGAGCGTCCTGCGAAACCCCGAGCTCGATCCCGCCACGAAGGCCGATCTTCTCGACGCTCTGATGGGCGGCGCCGACCAGCTGGTTCGGAACTTCCTGCGCCTGACGGCGGAGAAGAGCCGGATTGCCGGCATCGAAGACATCGCGCGAGAGCTCGATCGCCTGATGGCTACCGAGGAGCGCAGGCTGGACGTCGAGCTGACGACGGCCCTGCAGCTCTCGGACGAGGACGCGCACGGGCTCGTGAATCAGATCGAGGAGGCTTCCGGCCGCAAGGTCGAGGTCTCGCGGAAGGTCGATCCGGAGCTCATCGGCGGCTTGATCCTGCAGATCGGCTCCATGCGGGTGGACGCCAGCGTTCGCGGCCGCATCGAACGTTTGCGCCGGGAGCTCGTCTCAATCAGATGATGAAGCTCCGCGTCCTTATCGTTCTTCTGCTGGCGACGACGCTCGTCGCAGGCTGCGGCTCGAAGAGCAAGTCGGCCTCGACGACTACGACCGTGTCGAACCTCCCGCCGGCGGCGCAGACGTCCGATCAGTGGGCAAGCCGCGTCGTCGACTGGTTCCTTCGCCCGCTGAACCCGGACCTCGCCGTCGTCGGAAACTTCGCCAACTCGCAGGTGCGCTTCTACATCGAGACGCAGAACCAACAGGCGCTCAACACCATCTACGCGCGCATGAGCGATCTGCAGCGCTGCGGTGAGCACCTGGCACGCGCCGGCCCGCCCCCGGGGAACGATCAACAGTTGAAGGCGATCGACAGCCACTTCCGCCAGGCCTGCACGGCATATGCCAAGGTCGGCGCGACCTTGACGCGAGCGACGAGGCTGCTGAGCTCAGGCAAGCAAGACCAGGTCGCCAAGGGCGAGCAGGCTCTCAACGGAATCGGCGCAACCACTCGCAAGGCGGCAGTCGAGCTGACCGCCGGAGTCAAGCTCGCCCAGCAGCGCGGCGAGTTTCGCCGGGCCGGTCTCAAACCATCCGTCTGACCATGAAAGGAATCCTGTGAAGCTTCGTCCCGAGGAGATCACCTCGATTCTCAAGGACCGAATCGAGCACTACGATGTCGAGACCGATCTCGCCGAGGTCGGAACCGTCTTGCAGGTGGGGGACGGGATAGCCCGCGCCTACGGCCTCGAGAACGCGGTCGCGTTGGAAATGCTCGAGTTCGAGCACGGAGTCGTCGGCCTCGCGTTCAACCTCGAAGAGGACGACGTCGGCACCGCGCTCTTCGGCGAATGGCAGCACGTGAAGGAGGGCGAGCCGGTCCGGCGGACCGGCAGGGTTGCAAGCGTCCCGGTCGGCGAGGCTCTCCTCGGACGCGTCGTCGACCCGCTCGGGAATCCACTCGACGGCGGTGGACCGATCGAAACGTCCGAGACCCGGCTGCTCGAGTTCAAAGCTCCGGGGGTGGTCGCGCGCCAGCCCGTGAAGGAGCCGCTCCTCACTGGGATCAAGGCGATCGACGCGATGACCAACGTCGGGCGCGGCCAGCGGGAGCTGATCATCGGCGACCGGCAGACCGGCAAGACGACGATCGGGATCGACACGATCCTGAACCAGAAGGACACGGACGTGAAATGCATCTACGTCGCGATCGGCCAGAAGGCGTCGACCGTCGCGCAGGTCTACGAGCTGTTCCGTGACCGCGGCGCGATGGACTACACGACGATCGTGTCCGCAGCCGCCCAGGAGGCCGCACCGATCAAGTGGATGGCGCCGTTCGCCGGCTGCGCGATGGGGGAGCACTTCCTCTACAACCGCGGTCATGCGCTCGTGATCTACGACGACCTGTCGAAGCATGCGGACGCGTACCGGCAGCTGTCGCTGCTGTTGCGGCGGCCGCCCGGACGAGAGGCCTTCCCGGGCGACGTCTTCTACTTGCACTCGCGGCTTCTGGAGCGTGCGTGCAAGTTGTCGGACGAGAACGGCGGCGGCTCTCTCACTGCCCTGCCGATCGTCGAGACTCAGGCGGGCGACGTTGCGGCCTACATCCCGACGAACGTGATCTCGATCACGGACGGTCAGATCTACCTCGAGTCCGACCTCTTCTTCTCGGGCGTGCGGCCGGCGATCAACGTCGGTATCTCCGTGTCACGGGTTGGCAGCTCGGCGCAGACGAAGGCGATGAAGAAGGTCGCCGGCCGACTGCGCCTCGATCTCTCCCAGTACCGTGAGCTGGAGGCATTCGCCCAGTTCGGCTCCGACCTCGACGAAGCGACAAGGAACGCACTTGCTCGCGGTGAGCGGATGGTCGCCCTCCTCAACCAGCCGCAGTACCAGCCTTGGCCGATCGAGGAGCAGGTGGTCGCGCTCTATGCGGGCGTGAATGGCTACCTCGACGACATCCCCGTGAACAACGTGCCGCGGTTCGTCGAAGAGCTCGTCGAGCATCTGCGCGCCGAAAGCACGATCCTCGAGGAGATCAGGGAAAGCGGCGACCTGTCCGACGAGGTCGCTACGCGGCTCGGCGAGGAGATCACAAAGGTCCTCGAGTCCTTCCACGTCGAGGAGGCCGACTCGCTCGTCGGCTAGCCATGGCGACCGTCCAGGACATCAAGCGGCGGGTCAGGTCGATCCGCAACACGCGGAAGATCACCCGTGCGCTGGAGCTCGTCGCAGCGGCAAAGCTCAAGCGGGCGCAGTCGCGCATCGAAGACATGCGTCCTTATGCCGACCGCATGCTCGAGCTCATGGCCGGGACCGCCCGAGCGAGCTCGTCGGTACGAGGGCTGCCGCTGTTACAGACGCACGAGCAGGAGCAGGCGGTCGCGATCGTTCCGCTGACCGGGGACCGCGGCCTCGCGGGTGCATTCAACTCGCAGATCCTCCGGCGCGCGCTGGCCCTCGAGCGCACGCTCCGCGGGGAGGGCAAGCAGGTCCGCTGGGTCGGGGTCGGGCGGCGCGGGGTCGGCTCGCTCCGCTTCCGGCGGCTCGAGCTCGCCGCCGAGTTCACCGGCTTCACCGATCAGCCCCGTTACGCGGACGCCCAGGCGATCGCACATCGCGTGGCCGAGCTCTACACGGAGGCAGAGGTCGATCGCGTCATCCTCGTCTACAACCACTTCGAGTCGGCCCTGGTCCAGCAGGTGACCGTGCAGCAGATTCTCCCTCTCTCGGAGGACTTGCTCGAGAGCAACGCGGAAGAGCGGCAGGACGACGCGATGCGAGGCGACTTCATCTTCGAGCCCGAGCCCGAGCAGATCCTGGAGCGGCTTCTGCCGGTCTATCTCGAGACCGAGCTCTACCGGGCCCTGCTGGAATCGGCGGCCTCGGAGCATGGTGCCCGCATGACCGCCATGCGAAATGCGTCCAGGAACGCCGGCGAGCTGATCGATACGCTCACCCTCGCCATGAACCGGGCCAGGCAGGCCGAGATCACGCAGGAGATTCTCGAGGTCGTGGCCGGGGCGGACGCCCAAACGGGGTAGCCGGGGGCTAACAAAATGCCCCACCCAGCGTCTGAACCGGGACAGGGGAACGCCTCCCCTGTGACAGACTACCGCGTCCGCTGGCAGCGGATTCGCGGTGGAGGAGGAATGGGAGTGCGGAGACACGCTTCGCGCTCCGACCGAACGGAGGGAAGTAGATGCATCGAAGTCATTACCGGCTCGTGCTCGGCGTGCTCGTTGCCGTGACGAGCCTCATCGTCGCCGGAGCCGCCGGCGGCGCGTCGAAGAAGTCGACCTCGGGGTCGATGACCTTCGGCGCCGAGCAGGAGCCGCCGTGCCTCAACGGCTTCACGTCGGGCTGCAACAACACATGGACCTCGTGGACCGCCGGCATCGCTCTGGCGAGCCCGCTCATCGTCAAGCCCGACTTCAGCATTAAGCCGTACATGGGCACTGCGAAGCTCGTCAGCAAGAAGCCGTTCACGGTTCTCGTGACGCTCAACAAGAAGGCGAAGTGGAGCGACGGGAAGCAGGTGTCGGCCGAGGACCTGATCTTTACCTGGAAGACGATCGTCGACCCCAAGTTCGACATCTCCAGCCGTTCCGGGTTTGACTCCATCGCCCGCGCGGTCAAGGTCAACGCCAGGGCCGTGAAGTTCATCTATTCGAAGCCCTACGCCCCGTACAAGGTGCAGTGGGCGACTTCGATTCTCCCGCAGCACGCGCTCGAGGGCCTGGACTTCAACACGGTCTGGGACTCGAACTACAACAACAAGGCCGGCCAGACGATGTCGAGCGGCCCCTTCAAGCTTCAGAGCTACACGAAGGGCCAATCGCTTGTGATGGTCCGCAACTCGACGTTCTGGGGCAAGAAGCCGACGCTCGACAAGATCACGTTCCTGTTCAGGACGAACACGGACACGGAGATCCAGGCGATCCGCGGTGGCGAGGTCGACGCGATCTACCCGCAGCCACAGCTTCAGCTTGCACAGCTCCGCGGCCAGTCGGGACTGCGCGTGCAGACGCACGCGGGTACGACGATCGAGCACATCGACATCAACACGGGTGCCGGCAACAGCACGCCGCTGCTGGGCCAGGCCTGGTTCCGCCAGGCGATCGCCTACTCGCTGGACCGCTCCGGGATGATCAAGCAGCTCTTCTCGACCCTGAATCCCGGTCTGCCGACCCTGAACAACCTGTCGTACACCACCGGGCAGAAGGGCCTCTACGTTCCGCACTTCGCCAAGTACCAGATCAGCAACAAGGCGAAGCGGATCGCGAAGGTGGCCGCCATCATGAAGGCGCACAACTGCACCAAGGGCGGCGACGGGATCTACACCTGCGGTGGCGAGAAGGCATCTGTCCGACTCGGCACCACGTCCGGGAACAAGCTGCGTGAGCTCGCGGTCGAGATCATGCAGGCCCAGGCCAAGGACGCAGGCATCGAGTTCAGGGCAGACAGCCAGCCTTCACGGCTGTTCTTCCCACGCATCGCGGGCAACAAGTACGACCTCGCCCTGTTCGCGTGGGTCGGCAGCGGCGATCCCGCCGGCCAGGTCGACATCTACGGCTGTGCCGACCAGAAGACGGCGGACAACCCCCAGGGCATCGGCGGGAACAACTGGAAGAACTATTGCAACCCGACGGTGACCAATGCACTCAAGGCTTCGGACGCAGCACTCGATCCGAAGACCCGCATCAAGCTCGTCAACAAGGCGGACGCCAAGCTGGCGGCCGACGTGCCGACGATCCCGCTCTACCAGAAGCCGACCTACTTCGTCTTCAAGACGAGTCTGAAGGGTCTGGTCGACAATCCGACTCTCCAGGGCCCGACGTGGAACACGGAAGCCTGGAAGGCCGGCTAGTAAACTGAGCAACGAGTAACTGCGTCAGTCCCGCCCCGGGGTCGTCCCCGGGGCGGGACGAAGCGCTCAGAGCGGGGGCGGCAGATGGTCACCTACATCGTTCGGCGGTTTCTCTACAGCATCCCTGTTCTCTTCGCGGCGAGCGTCCTGATCTTCTTCTCGGTCACCGTAGCCGGTGACCCGCTGGCGACGCTCAAGCAGAATCCGCTCGCCTCGAAGCAGACGATCCACAACATCGAGAAGCGCAACCATCTGAACGACCCGATCACGACCCAGTACGCCTACTGGCTCAAGGAAGCGGTGACGAACAAGTTCGGGTCGCCGCTCCTCCAGCCCGGCACGAAGATCTGGGACGATCTCAAGCGCGTCATCCCGCACACGCTGCAGCTGGTCGTCCTGGCCGAGGTTTTAGCGCTGCTCGTCGGTATTTCGATCGGCGTCTACTCGGCCATCCGCCAGTACTCGATCTTCGACTATGCCGCGACAACGTTCAGCTTCTTGGGCTTTGCCATGCCGGTCTTCTGGCTGGCGTTGATGCTCCAGATCCTGTTCACGAACATCTTCATCAAGTGGCACGTGCGGATCTTCTACACCTCCGGACTGAGCTCGCAGAATCCTGGTGGCGGGATCCATTTCTGGATCGATCGCCTCCAGCATCTCGCGATCCCGGCGATGACGCTGATGTTGCTGTCGATCGCGCAGTACAGCCGCTTCATGCGCGCGTCGATGCTCGAGGTGGTCAACTCCGACTACGTGCGCACCGCGCGAGCGAAGGGACTTCCCGAGCGGAAGGTGACGCTCAAGCACGCGCTGCGAAACGCCTTGATCCCGGTAGTCACTGTCTCCGCACTCAACTTCGGCGCTTTGATCGGTGGTGCCGTCATCACGGAGTCGATCTTTCAGCTCGATGGGATGGGCCCGTACTTCCTGGGCGCTCTCTTCAATCAGGACGCCTACGTCGTGATGGCGTGGCTGATGGTGACTGCGACGGCGGTCGTCGCCTTCAATTTGATTGCGGACGTGCTATACGGGTACATCGACCCGCGAATCCGTTATGACTGAGACGACGCCGGAAGGCGATGTGAAGTTCCCACCGGTCGTAGGGGCGGGGGCCGACGGGGCGACGATCTCCCCCGCCACGCCGGAGGCAGCGGTGGTGGCGGATCTCCCGGACGGAATCGACCTCGTCCACGAGAGCGGCCTCGAGCTCAAGTCACGGAGCCAGTGGGCGTACGCCCGCCGGCGGTTCGTCCGTCACCGGCTGGCGATGGTGAGCCTCGTGGTGCTGGCCATCATCCTGCTCGCCGGCGCGTTTGCAAACCTCATCACGCCCTATTCGTTTGCAGCCCAGGACTTCGCTCACTCCGGGCAGGCGCCGACGTTCAAGGCGCACCACTTCTTCGGCACGGACGTTCTCGGTCGCGACTACTTCTCCCGCGTCGTCTACGGAATCCGCACGTCGGAGAAGGTGGCGCTCATAGTGACGCTCGTGTCGACGGTCATCGGAACGCTGATCGGCGCGGTGGCCGGTTACTACAGCGGCTGGGTCGACAACATCCTGATGCGCTTCACCGACCTGATCCTGACGTTACCGGGACTCGCAGTGCTGCTCACCGCCGCGGCCTTCATCGGCACCGGCAACCCGATCCGGGTCGCGTTCATCCTCGCCTTACTCTTCTGGACCGCGCTCGCCCGCATCGTGCGCGGCAGCTTCCTCTCGCTGCGCGAGAAGGAGTACGTCGAAGCTGCCAAGGCGGCCGGTTCCGGCGACCTGCGCATCATGTTCCGGCACATGCTCCCGAACGCAGTCGGGCCGATCGTCGTCAACGCGACCTTGATCGTCGGCATCGCGATCCTGACCGAGGCGGCCCTCTCCTTCCTCGGGTTCGGGATCCAGCCGCCCAACCCGTCGCTCGGCAAGCTGATCAACGACGGCCAGGACGTGTCGTCGAGCATGTGGTGGCTGGTCACGTTCCCGGGCCTGACGATCGTGCTGATCGTCCTCTGCATCAACTTCATCGGTGACGGGCTCCGCGACGCCCTCGACCCGACCCAGCGCCGAACGCGTGCCTGAGCCGATCCTCTCGATCCGCGACCTCGTCGTCGAGTTCGCGACCGAAGACGGCGTCGTCCACGCAGTCGACGGCGTCACCTACGACGTCTTCCCCGGGGAGACGCTCGGCATCGTGGGGGAGTCGGGATCCGGCAAGAGCGTCAGCCAGCTCGCGATCCTCGGGCTGATACCGCAGCCACCGGGACGCATTCTCAGGGGAGAGGCCGAGTTCGAGGGCAAGGATCTCCTGAAGATGTCGAAGAAGGATCTGCGCCGGCTGCGCGGGGGCCAGGTCGCGATGGTGTTCCAGGACCCGATGACCTCGCTGAACCCGGTGTTGAAGATCGGGCACCAGATCGCCGAGGCGATTCAGGCGCACCAGGACGACGTCGGCGACAAGGCGGCGAAGGCGCGGACGATCGCCCTCCTGGAGCTCGTCGGCGTCCCGAACCCGGACCGACGCTACGACCAGTATCCGCACGAGTTCTCAGGTGGGATGCGCCAGCGCGCGATGATCGCGATGGCGATCGCAAACGATCCGAAGCTGCTGATCGCGGACGAGCCCACGACCGCGCTCGACGTGACGATCCAGGCCCAGATCCTCGAGACACTGAAGACTGCGCAAGAAGAGAGCCACGCCGCAACGATCCTGATCACGCACGACCTCGGGCTGATCGCCGAGCTCGCCGATCGCGTGGTCGTGATGTACGCGGGCAAGGTGGTCGAGCTGACGGACGTGCAGACGTTGTTCGCTGCGCCGAGACATCCGTACACAGTCGGCTTGATGGACAGCCTGCCGCGCCTGACGGTCGACGAGGAATGGCTGCGGCCGATTCCGGGCCAGCCGCCAAGCCTGATCTCGCGCCCGCCCGGGTGCGCGTTCCATCCGCGGTGCTTCCTCTCGCAGGGACGGACGCGGTGCCGGACCGAGGAGCCGCCGCTACGGGTGATCGGGCCGGACGGCCATCTGTCCGCCTGTCACTTCGCCGAGGAGCTCGTCGGTCAGAGCAGCAAGCTCATCGACGAGCCCGTGGCCGGGGCAAGCTCGTGAGCGTGGCGACGGAGCAGTCGGACGTCCACGAGCGCGCGGACGACGGCACGCAGATCCTCCGCGTCGAAGGGCTCTTCAAGCACTTCCCCATTCGCGCGGGACTGCTGAAGCGGACCGTCGGTCAGGTGCACGCCGTCGACGGCGTCGACCTCACGGTGCGAACCGGGGAGACTCTCGGACTCGTCGGTGAGTCCGGGTGCGGCAAGACGACGCTCGGTCGGACGATCATCAAGCTGCTGGAGCCCACTGCCGGCAAGATCATCTTCAACGGCGAGGACATCACGAAGTACAGCCGCAAGCGGATGCGCGAGGTGCGGCGTGAGCTCCAGATCGTCTTTCAGGATCCCTACGCGTCGCTGAATCCACGGATGACGGTCCGCGAGATCGTCGCCGAGCCGCTCCGCGTCCACGGCCTCTACCGCCTCAACGGCCGTGAGCGCGTCGACGAGTTGTTGCGCACAGTCGGCCTCAGCCCCGAGCACGCAAACCGGTTCCCGCACGAGTTTTCGGGTGGCCAGCGCCAGCGCATCGGCTTTGCGCGCGCGCTCGCGCTGAACCCGCAAATGGTGTTGCTCGACGAGCCGGTCTCTGCGCTCGACGTCTCCATCCGCGCGCAGGTCGTCAACCTGCTCGAGTCGCTGCAGCGAGACTTCGGCCTGACCTACCTCTTCATTGCGCACGACCTGTCGCTCGTCCGCCACATCTCCGACCGTGTCGCCGTCATGTACCTGGGCAAGATCATGGAGATCGGGACGAAGGCCGACATCTACGAGCGGCCGGCTCATCCGTACACGCAGGCTCTGCTCTCGGCGGTGCCCATCGAGGAGCCCACGCAGCGCGGCAAGCGCAAGCGGATCGTTCTGGAAGGCGACGTGCCGAGCCCGGCGAACCCGCCCTCGGGGTGCCCCTTCCGCACGCGCTGCTGGAAGGCACAGCAGATCTGTGCCGAAGAGGTGCCGGCCCTGATCGACCGGGGCCAGGGGCACCCGAGCGCCTGTCATTTCGCCGAGGTGATGAAGCCGCTCGACGTCGTGGACGAGCCCTCGACGGCGCCTCAGCACGCCTGAACCGTTCCCCTCGGGCTCAAGCCGGCCTACGGATCGGCCGAATGTCTAACTATCTTCCTGAGGATTCGTCAGAACTGCCAATGATCGATTCGTTTTCACCTCGTGGGTGCGACCGCGCGCGGGCGCAGGTTTCCGCGCTGCTCGACGGCGAGCTGTCGGAGTTGGAGGAAGCCGATCTCCGACAGCACCTCGACGGCTGTCCGGCCTGCCGCACCTACCATGCAGGTGCGGAATCGATCAGTGGGTCGTTGCGGGCGGCGCCTCTCGAGGAGCTGGATTTTCCGATCGCCGTTCCTAATCGGCACTACGTCGCCACCCGGTGGATCCAGGCCGCCTCGGCCGCAGCGATGGTCCTGGTGGCGATCGGGCTCGGCAGCTCCCAGGGAATTCTGGCCGGTCACGATGGGCTCGGGTCAGCAAGCAGTTCCTCTTCGCCGGGACGCGCCTCGTCTTCAGCGACATACCTACAGTCGCCCGACTACGAGCGTCGCCTGCTCAACTCGCTGCGAACGCCTCGCCGCGGACGCACGGGTGGGGCAGTTGCTCAGTAGGCCCGCGACACTCTTCTCTCGCTAAACTTCCCGCGCGCGGGCGCCTGCTCGTTGCAGCTTGCGCTGACACGCTCTTCGAGGAGGCTCATGCCTGACGCAACGAACGGCACGAACGCAACAGCGGGGAAGATCGTCGAGATCAAGGGCGTCGTCATCGACGTCGTCTTCGCGGGCGAGCTCCCGGAGATCTACAGCGCACTGAGCATCGAGGTCCCCGCGCAAGAGGGCCAGGAGGCGCGCACCCTCATCGCAGAGGTGCAGCAGCACCTCGGTGACGATCGCCTCCGCGCGGTCGCGATGGACTCGACCGACGGGCTCGCGCGTGGCCTCGCCGTCGAGAACACCGGCGGGCCGATCTCGGTTCCGGTCGGAGACGTCACGCTCGGCCGCATCTGGAACGTTATCGGCGAGCCGGTCGACGAGAAGCCGGCCCCGCCGGCGGACACCGAGCGCTGGTCGATCCACCGCGACCCGCCGAAGTTCACGGAACTCTCGCCGAAGATCGAGGTGTTCGAGACGGGCCTCAAGGTGGTCGATCTACTCGCACCGTTCATCCAGGGCGGCAAGGTCGGGCTGTTCGGCGGCGCCGGTCTCGGCAAGACGGTGCTGATCCAGGAGCTGATCCACAATGTTGCTCGCGAGCACGGCGGCGTCTCCGTCTTCGCCGGCGTCGGCGAACGCACTCGCGAGGGCAACGATCTCCTGCTCGAAATGCAGGAGTCCGGTGTGCTCGAGAAGGTCGCGCTCGTCTACGGTCAGATGAACGAGCCGCCCGGGGCGCGCCTGCGGGTCGGCCTCTCCGGACTGACGATGGCCGAGTACTTCCGCGACCAGGGTCAGAACGTGTTGCTCTTCATCGACAACATCTTTCGCTTCACGCAGGCCGGCTCCGAGGTTTCGGCGCTGCTCGGGCGCATGCCGAGCGCGGTGGGCTACCAGCCGACGCTCGCCACGGAGATGGGCCAGCTGCAGGAGCGCATCACCTCGACGCAGACCGGTGCGGTCACGTCCGTGCAGGCCATCTACGTCCCTGCGGACGACCTCACCGACCCGGCGCCCGCGAATACCTTCGCGCACCTCGACTCGTCCGTCGTGTTGACGCGCACGCTCGTCGAGCAGGGTATCTACCCGGCCGTCGATCCGCTCGACTCGTTCTCGCGCGCGTTGCAACCGGGGATCATCGGCGACGACCACTACTCGACGGCGACGCGCGTCCAGGAGATCCTGCAGCGCTACAAGGACCTTCAGGACATCATCGCCATCCTCGGCATCGACGAGCTCTCGGACGAGGACAAGCTGGTGGTGACGCGTGCCCGGAAGATCCAGCGCTTCCTCTCGCAGCCGAACTTCGTCGCCGAGCAGTTCACGGGCACGCCGGGCGAGTATGTGAAGCTCGAGGACACGATCAAGGGCTTCCAGGAAATCCTCGAGGGCAAGCACGACGAGCTTCCCGAGCAGGCGTTCTACATGGTCGGCACGATCGAGTCGGCCGTAGAAAAGGGACGGAAGCTCTCGGGCGAGGGCGACTCGGGACCGGTCGAGCAGGAGGAGGCGGCGGCTGAGGATGCTGCCGCCGCTCGCGAGGAGGAGCCCGAGCCCGCCGGCGTCTCGTAGTGCCCAGTGGCTGACGAAACACACAAGTTCGACCTGTCACTCGTGACGCCGGACGGCCCGGCGTTCGAGGGCGAGGTGGAGATGATCGTCGTGCCGGGCGCGGCGGGTGAGATCGGCGTGCTCGCACGTCACGCGCCGCTGATCGCGACGCTGAAGGCCGGCTCGACCCGTGTGTACCTGAACCGTGACACCGACGATGTTCGCGAGTACGCGACCGGTGCAGGGTTCTTCAAGGTCGAGCAGGACCGGGTGATCGCGCTCGTCGACGACGCCGTCCCTGCGAACGAGATCGATCAGGGGCGTGCCAGGGAACAGCTCGAGACCGCCCAACGGGAGCTGGAGCTCGTTGAGCGGGGCGAGTCGAACGCCGATCGCTGGCAGCTCGAGCAGCGCATCAGGCATGCCGAGAACCAGCTCGCCGTGTCTGGCCGCAACTAGGCCTGCTACCCTCAGCTGACCCGGAAAGCTTTGAAAGGCAGCTTGGCGACCGGGTTACCAAACGCCTAAAGAGCCCCGGGCCTCCGCAAGGTTCGGTTCTCTGTAGGACGAAGAAGGGAACTGGATTGCGGGACGCGCGCACACGACTCGAAGCCATCCTCCGCGAGCGGATCGCGGTGCTCGACGGATCGTGGGGCGTGCTCATCCAGCGCGAGGTCAAGGGGGAAGAGGCTTACCGGGGAGATCGCTTCAAGGACCACCCGCGCGACGTCGCGGGCGATCCCGATCTACTCAACCTGACCCGGCCGGAGGTGGTGCTTGGCATCCACCGCGACTACTTCGGGGCGGGGGCCGACATCGCCACGACGAACACCTTCACCGCGACGAGGATCGGGCAGACCGACTACGGGCTCGAGGATCACGCGTACGAGATGAACGTCGCCGGCGCGAAGCTCGCACGGCAGGCGGCCGACGAGGTCGGCGGCTTCGTCGCGGGTTCCGTCGGCCCACTGAACGTCACGCTCTCACTGTCTCCTCGCGTCGACGACCCGGCCTTCCGCACGCACACCTTCGACCAGATCTTCGAGACCTACGCGGATCAGATTCGCGGGCTGGCAGAGGGCGGAGTCGATTTCCTGCTGATCGAGACGATCTTCGACACGCTCAACGCGAAGGCGGCTATCGCCGCGGCCCTCGACGTGGCGCCTGAACTCCCGCTCTGGCTCTCGTTCACCGCCATCGACCGCAGCGGGCGCAACCTCTCCGGCCAGACCGTCGACGCCTTCTGGCTCTCGGTCGAAAATGCCAGGCCGTTCATCGTCGGCGTCAACTGCTCGCTCGGCGCGACGCAGATGCGTCCCTTCGTGGAAGACCTCGCCCGCGTCGCCCCGACGTGGGTTGCGTGCCATCCGAACGCGGGCCTCCCGAACGAGATGGGAACGCACGACGAGCAGCCGCAGGACACGAGCCAGGCGCTGCGCGCGTTCGCCCAGGACGGGCTCGTCAACATCGTCGGCGGCTGCTGCGGCACCACGCCCGAACACGTCAGGGCCATCACGGCCGCGACCAGGGGTCAGACCCCGAGACGTGTCCCCGAAGGCGAGGGGTTGACACGCCTCAGCGGCCTGGAGCCGTTCCGGATCTTCCCCGAGTCGAACTTCGTCATGGTCGGCGAGCGCACGAACGTCACAGGCTCCGCCCGCTTCCGGCGGCTGATCGAGGGCGGGCAGTTCCAGGAAGCAGTCGAGGTCGCGCTCGAGCAGGTACGCGGCGGCGCAAACATCCTCGATGTCAACATGGACGCCGACCTCCTCGATTCGGTCGAGGCGATGACGACCTTCCTCAACCTGCTCGCCACGGAGCCCGACGTCGCGCGCATCCCGATCATGGTCGACAGCTCGCGCTGGTCCGTCCTCGAGGCCGGTCTCAAGTGCCTGCAAGGGAAAGGTGTCGTCAACTCGATCAGCCTCAAGGAGGGGGAGGACGAGTTCCTCGCGCACGCGCGGCGGATCAAGCGCTACGGCGCGGCCGTCGTCGTGATGGCTTTCGACGAACGGGGGCAGGCGGACACCGTCGAGCGGAAGGTGGACATCTGCGAGCGCGCCTACGGGTTGCTCACCGCAGACGGGTGGGAACCGGAGGACATCTTCTTCGACCCGAACGTCCTTGCCGTCGCCACCGGTATCGAAGAGCACGCCGAGTTCGCAAAGGCCTTCATCGAGGGCGCGCGGCGGATCAAGGAGCGTTGTCCCGGCGTGAAGATCTCAGGCGGGATCTCGAACCTGAGCTTCTCGTTCCGCGGCAACGACGCAGTGCGCGAGGCGATGCATGCGGCGTTCCTGTACCACGCGATCGCCGCCGGGCTCGACATGGGCATCGTCAACGCCGGCCAGCTCGCGGTCTACGAGGACATCGAGCCCGAGCTGCTGGAACACGTCGAAGACGTCATCTTCAACCGCCGCGAGGACGCGACCGAGCGTCTCGTCGAGTACGCGTCGAGAGTCCAGGGCGAAGGGACGAAGCGCGAGCGCGATCTCTCGTGGCGCGAGGGTCCGGTGGAGGAGCGACTGTCGCACGCGCTCGTCCACGGCATCGTCGACTTCATCGAGGAGGACACGGAGGAGGCACGCCAGAAGCACGAGCGACCCCTCGACGTGATCGAGGGGCCACTCATGAACGGGATGCAGATCGTCGGCGACCTCTTCGGCTCGGGAAAGATGTTCCTGCCGCAGGTGGTCAAGAGCGCCCGCGCGATGAAACGGGCGGTAGCGTACCTCGAGCCGTACATGGAGGCCGAGAAGGCAGCCGGTCTGCACGCGCCACGTGCGCAGGGCAAGGTCGTCCTCGCGACGGTCAAAGGTGACGTCCACGACATCGGCAAGAACATCGTCGGAGTCGTGCTCGGCTGCAACAACTACGAGGTGATCGACCTCGGCGTGATGGTGCCGGCCGACCGGATCCTCGACACCGCGCTCGAAGAGGACTGCGACGTCGTCGGCCTCTCCGGCCTGATCACGCCCTCGCTCGACGAAATGGTCAACGTGGCGAAGGAGATGGAACGCCGCGAGCTCGAACTGCCGCTCCTGATCGGTGGTGCCACGACCTCGAAGCAGCACACGGCTGTGAGAATCGCGCCGGAGTACGCGCAGCCGACGCTCCACGTCCTCGACGCCTCGCGCGTCGTCCGTGTCGTCTCGAGCCTGCTCGACCCCGCGCGCAAGCTCGAGCTCGACGAGGAGAACCGCGAGCTCCAAGACCGGCTGCGGGAGCAATACGCCGAGAAAGAGCGCAGACCGCTGCTGTCGATCGCCGACGCTCGCGTCAACAAGGAACGCGTTCCGTTCGACGACCTGCAGGCGCCGCCCTTCACCGGAAGGAAGTCAGTCGAGCCCGATCTGGCGACGCTTCGCAACTACATCGACTGGCAGTTCTTCTTCCACGCGTGGGAGATGAAAGGCAAGTTTCCGGCACTCCTGAAAGAGCCGGCCGCACAGGAGCTCTATGACGAGGCGCAGGAGCTGCTCGACGAGATCATGCGCGACGGTTCGCTCCGAGCGCACGGGGTCTACGGGTACTGGCCGGCGCGTTCCGACGGTGACGACGTCGTACTCGAGGACGGCGTCCGTTTCAATCTCCTCCGGCAACAGTCCGCGTACGGCGACTCACGGCCGAACCGCTGCCTCGCCGACTACGTCTCGCCCGACGCAGACCATGTCGGTGCCTTTGCCGTTGCCATCCACGGCGCGGACGAGCTCGCATCTCGTTACGAGTCCGAGAACGACGATTACCGCGCGATCATGGTCAAGGCCCTCGCCGATCGCTTTGCGGAAGCGTTTGCGGAGTACCTCCACCTGCAGGTGCGGCGTGAGTGGTACGCGCCGGATGAGGACATCCCGAAAGAGGAGCTGCTCGCGGAGCGCTTCCTCGGCATCCGTCCCGCCTTCGGCTATCCCGCCTGTCCGGACCACACCGAGAAACGGAAGCTCTTCGAGCTCCTCGCCGCAGACCGCGCAGGGCTCGCGTTGACCGAGTCGTTCGCGATGACGCCGGCTGCGGCGGTGAGCGGCATCTATCTTGCGAATCCCAGCGCCCGCTACTTCTCCGTGGGACGCCTCGGCCGCGACCAGGTCGAGGACTACGCCGCGCGCAAAGGGACGACCGTCGAGGAGGCGGAGCGCTGGCTCACGCCGAACCTGGGCTACGAGACCCGTTCGCCCGCAGGGGCGCTTTAGCGCCCGGCGCACCCGCTACGGTCGTCGGCCGGCGCGCGAGGCCGTTCGGGAGCTCGTCCTGCTCGCAGGGCCCGCAGCCGAGACCCTCGGCTGCGCGGAGGAGGCGGAAGGGAGCCTTCTGTTCGTGGCGCGCTGGCTGGCGGAGGAGACGGTCAGAACTGTTGGCCAGCCGGGCCGTCGGCTATCCTCCGGACCGGCTGGCGCCCCCGGAACGGGCGCCGTCCTTTTTTAAGGCCGTATGAAGACCACCCTGAAGAGAGGCATGGGACGCGGCGCGACCGTCAATGGCAACGGCCGTGCGGTGTACCCGCCCGGCGTTCACACGCCGATGAAGCGCTACCGCCAGCCGGAACCACGGCGCCGGAATGCCTGGCAGGTCGTCCGGGCCGTGGTGCTCTGGGTGGTCGTTGCAGCGATCATCGTTGCGAGCGGAGTGGCTGGTGCGGCCTACCTCAAGACCCATCAGTTCCTCAACGCGATCGCCCCGAAGACGAAGGCGGACCGCGCCGCCGCCAAGCGGCTCGACTTGGCGATCCCGGGCCAGCCGACGGTCGCGCTCGTGATCGGTACCGACCGCAGGAAGGGCAAGCAGGCGGAGCTGACCGGGCGCTCGGACACGCTGATCCTCGTTCGGGCCGATCCCGGGACGAACTCGCTCTCCATGCTCTCGTTCCCCCGTGACCTGATCGCGACGATCAAATGTCCCGGCCATCCGGATACCCGAGATCGGATCAACGCTGCGTTCTCGTTCTGCGGTGCGCTCGGAAGCGTCGAGACCGTGCGCGCGCTCACGGGGCTGCCGATCAACTACTTCATCACGGTCAACTTCAGGGGCTTTACGCAGCTCGTGAACAATCTCGGCGGCGTCTGGCTCGACATTGATCACCGCTATCTCTGTGACGCCACCAACTGCCCGGGTGTGTCGAAGATCAATCTGCTGCCGGGATACCAGCGTGTGAATGCCTCGAACGCCCTCGCCTACGTGCGGTTCCGCCACTTCGACTCGGATCTCTACCGCAATGCCCGGCAGCAGCTCTTCCTGAAGGCGATGAAGCAGCAGATCTCCTCGCAGCTGGACCTGAACACCGTCTTCAAGATCATGAACGCGGTCGAGAAGAACGTGGTCGTCGGCCGTGGCGGTGGCCAGGCGCTCGATCCGAAGACGTTGAAGGACTACCTCTACTTCGCGCACGGATTGCCCGGGGGACATGTCTTCCAGTCCAAGATCGAAGGTCTGACCGGCACCAACGAGCTCTCCGCAACACCGGAGAGCATCGCCACAGCCGTGCGCGACTTCGTCCAGCCGGATGTGAACGCGCCGGCGAAGGCGCGTGACGTCACGCTCGGAATCAAGCGGCGCTCGCTCGCACCGCGGCCGCGCGACACCAGTACGACGGTTCTGAACGGCAACGGCGTGGCCGGTTCGGCGGCCAATGCTGCGTACGTGCTCGGGCAGCGCGGTTACAAGATCGTCCTGCCGCCGACGGGGAAGACTCAGAACGCTCCGAACTTCCAGTACTTCCGGACGACGGTGTACTACGACACCGCGCAGCGCCGCTCCAAGGCGGCCGCGGGGAAGCTCGCGAACCTGTTCGGCGACGCGGACGTCAAGCCGCTGCCCGCAACATTCACGACGCTCGCGAACGGCGCGATGGCCACCGTCGTCGTTGGACAGAACTTCCACGGCACGATCGCTCCCGCGCCCGTCGACCAGACACCGACGAAGCAGCCGGCGGTGGTGACGCCCAACCCGGCGCTGACGCGGTCGCTGCTCCTGCAAGCGAGCAAGCGCGTGCGCTTCCGTCTCCAGATGCCGAGGCTCGTCGAAAGCTCCTCTAGGTTGGAGTTCGATGCGCCGATCCGGGTGTACGGCATCAGCAAGGGCCATCGCGCAGTGCGGCTGACCTTCCGCATCGGGTCGAACGAGTACTGGGGCATCGAGGAGACGAATTGGAACGACGCGCCGGCGCTTGCCAGTCCGAGCTTCGTCCACAAGATCAAGGGTCGTGAGTACGCCCTCTACTACTCCGGGGCGCACCTGCACATGGTGGTGCTGCGGAAGGACGGGGCGACGTACTGGGTCATGAACACGATTCTCGACGAGCTCTCCAACGAGACGATGCTCGCGATCGCGCGAGGGCTCACGCCGCTGCCCAAGTAGGCTTCGCAGTCATGGCGCAATCCCGAAAGATCGGCGTTTTCGGCGCGGGCTGGGTCGGCCTCGTCACCGGCGCCTGTTTCGCCGAGCTTGGTCACGAGGTGATCGTGCGCGACGTCATGCCGGACAGGATCGACGCCCTGCGTGCGGGTCAGGCGCCGTTCCACGAGGCTGATCTTCCGGAGGTGCTCGAGCGAAACCGCGACCGCATCCGGTACACGCTCGACGCGGACGAGCTGGCGGACGCGGATGTGCTGTTCATCTGCGTCCAGACGCCGCCGACGTATTCGGGCGACGCGGATCTGTCGTTCGTGTGGTCGGCTCTCGACGACCTTCCCCGCGGCGAGTCGGGGCGCCAGGTCCTGGTGATGAAATCGACCGTGCCGGTCGGAACAGGTGAGAAGGTTCGCGCTGCCCTCGACGGCCGCGGGCTCACGAATGTCGGCTACGTGTCGAATCCGGAGTTCTTGGCCGAAGGTCACGCGGTGCACGACTTCCTCAATCCGGATCGGATCGTCATCGGTGCCTTCGCGGACGAGGACGGTGCGGCGGTCGAGGCGCTCTACGGGGGAATCGAGGCGCCCGTACTGCGGACGGACGTCGCGTCGGCCGAGATGATCAAGCTCGCCGCGAATGCATTTCTCATGACCCGGATCTCGTTCATCAACGAGATCGCGAACGTGTGCGAGGCGGTCGGCGCGGACGTCGTCGAGGTTGCGAAGGGAGTGGGGCTCGACCATCGCCTCGGCCCACACTTTTTGCGCGCGGGGATTGGCTACGGCGGCTCCTGTTTTCCGAAAGATTCGCTCGCGCTCAAGCAGCTCGCCTCGAACTCGGGCTACCACTTCCACCTGTTGTCGGCCGTGATCGAGGTGAACGAGCTCCAGAAGCGGCGCGTCGTGCAGAAGCTGCAGAAGCATCTCGGCAAGCTGCGCGGAAAGAAGATCGCGCTCCTAGGGCTCGCGTTCAAGGCCGGAACCGACGACATGCGCGAGGCTCCTTCGCTCGTGCTCGCCTCGCGCTTGCTCGCGGAGGGTGCCGAGGTGCGCGCCTGGGATCCGGTCGCCCGGCCGGGCGACCTGATGAAGGGCGCCGTCCTCTACGACTCGGTGCTGGAGGCAGTGGAGGGCGCGGATGCCGCGGTGATCGTGACGGAGTGGGACGAGCTGCGCGGCCTGGCGTCGAAGGACGTTCGCGACGCGATGGCGCGGCCGCTCATCCTCGATGGCCGGAACCTGCTCGATCCGGCAGAGACCCGTGCCGCCGGCTTCGCGTACGAGGGCATCGGCCGGCCGAGCTCGCCGTTCGAGGCGCTGCCCGAGACCGCGGAGCCCGAGACGAGGGTCCAGAACTAGTGGAGGCGATCATCCTCGCCGGCGGGCAGGCGACCCGGCTCGGTGACGCGGCGAGAGGAAACCCGAAGGCGCTCGTCCCGATCGCAGGCCACCCGCTCGCCGAGTACCAGGTCTCCCAGCTCGTCCGTGCGGGCGTCGAGCGCGTCATCGTGAGCTGCAGCGCCGGTCAGGCGGGACTCTTCGAGGCGAAGCTCGCCGGGCTGGGGGCCGAGATCGTCGCGGTTGCGGAGCCGGAGCCACTCGGGCGTGGGGGAGGCTTGGGCTTCGCAGCGGAGCAGCGCGAGGAGACGGGACCGATCTACGCGTTCAACGGGGACGAGCTGCACGACGTCGACCTGCGCGCCTTCCTGGAAGCGCACGAGGAGCACGGCGGCGCCGCGACGATCGTCGTCGCCCCGCTCAGGTCACAGTTCGGCGTGGTCGAGCTCGGTGTCGACGACCGCGTGACCGGCTTCCGCGAAGCGCCGCGCCTGCCGCATTGGGTCAACGCCGGCGTCTATGTCCTCGGCGACGATGCGCTCGCCCGCATGCCGGAGCGCGGTGACCACGAACAGTCGACGTTCCCGGAGCTAGCGGAAGAGGGAAAGCTGTTCGCCTTTCGGCACGAGGGCCTCTGGATCACCGTCAACACGCCCAAGGACCTCCAGCGGGCGGAGGAGCACTACGCCGCCCATCCCGAGCTTCGACCGACGCTGGCTCGCGGTCGCAGCTGACCCAAAAGGCTGGGGTCAGACCCTTGCCGTTCGGGTCACCGCCCCGCCGGACGAGTCATGTGCCTGGCACCTCCCAGTCGTCGTGCGTCCCGTTCGACGAAACGGCATAAAGTCGGCGGGTGAGTGTGGACTCGCCCAATCTCGGGGGTCTTGACGCTTGGGCCTTCGAGCCGCGCAAGGTCGAAAAGCCCTGGGGCCACGAGCTCATCTGGGCGGAGACCGATCGCTACCTCGGCAAGGTCCTCTTCGTAAAGGCCGGGGAATCCCTCAGCCTCCAGTTCCATCGCGCGAAGGACGAGTCCTGGCTCGTGCACTCGGGCCGCGCCAAGCTCGAGCTCGGCTCGGCCGGCGATGCCGTGCTGAGGGAAGAGGTGATCGGCCCCGGATCCTCGTTCCACTTCCGGCCTGGCACGGTTCACCGCGTCACGGCGATCGAGGACACGACGATCCTGGAGGTCTCGACACCGGAGCTCGACGATGTCGTGCGTCTCGAGGACCGGTACGGACGGGAGGGAACGTCTGAACCTTGACAGCGAGCGGGTGCTCGCCTGGGACGGCTGCATCAACGTGCGCGACCTTGGGGGTCTCGAAACGGACGACGGCCGGAAGACCCGCTTCGGCGTCGCAATTCGCGCCGATTCGATCCGGGGGCTGACCGACGAAGGCTGGCAAGCGCTCGCAAACTACGGCGTCGAGCGAGCCATCGACCTTCGTGCCGACGACGAAGTCGCCGAGGATCCTCCCGACGCTGCGCCGATCCCCGTCGTACGTGTACCGATCACCCCTTGGGAGTTGGCGTCACTGAGAGAAGGCTGGGCGTCGATGCGAGAGGGTTACCTCGCGTTGATCGAGCACTTCGGACCGCGATTCGCCGAAGTGATCGCCGAGGTCGGAGGCGCGGACGGCCCGGTCGTGATCCATTGCCAGGGTGGGCGAGACCGCACTGGGCTCGTGGTCGCGCTGATCTTGCAACTTGTCGGCGTCGCTCCGGAGTTGATCGCCGCCGATCACGCGGGGAGCGACGCGAGCTTGGCTCCGAAGTTCGACAAGTGGCTGAGCGAGGCAGAGACCGAGGCCGAGCGGGAACGGCTGCGTCGCATCTTCGAGCCTGCCGGAAGGACGATGGTCGGGATCCTCGAGGAGGTGGACGCGCGCTACGGGGGACCGCGGAAGTACCTCCTCGAGGCAGGCGCCTCTCCGGAGAGCATTGACAGACTTGTGTTAAGGTTGCGCGGATGAACGGAATCACCGTGGGGGAAGCCGCCTCCCAGACGGGCTGGTCGCCGCGGATGCTCCGCTACCTCGAGGGCGCAGGGCTCGTCCTCCCCCGGCGGAATGGGGCCGGCTATCGCCTGTACGGGCTCCTCGAGCTCAATCAGCTCCGCTCCCTGCGGGAGCTCCGCCGGCGCCACGACGTGGAGCTCACCGACGTCGCTTTCGCAGCTAGGCTCGAGCGCGAGCCGGAGCTGCGAGCGGCAGTAGAGACCTGGTTGGCAGGCACCCAGCTGTCCGCCCTCGACTGGGAACAGCGCAAGCACGAGCGGCTCCTGGCCGCCTAAACGAGAGGACTGAATGGCTACGACGAAACGACACGACGTGAAAGACCTCGCACTCGCGCCCGAAGGGGTGCGCCGGATCGAGTGGGCCGACCGCCAGATGCCGGTCCTCGCTGCGATCCGTGAGCGTTTCGACCGCGAGCAGCCGCTCTCCGGCTACCGAATCTCCGCCTGCCTGCACGTGACGACGGAGACGGCGAACCTCGCCCGCACGCTGAAGGCCGGCGGCGCAGATGTCGTTCTCTGCGCCTCCAACCCGCTCTCGACGCAGGACGACGTCGCAGCCGCGCTCGTCGACGAGTACGACATCGCAGTCTTTGCGATCAAGGGCGAGGACAACGACACCTACTACGCGCACATCGAAGCGGCCGTGGACCACAAGCCGCAGCTGACGATGGACGACGGCGCCGACGTGATCGGCGTCCTGCACTCCGCGCGGCGCGAGCAGCTCGGGGACATCATCGCGGGCACCGAGGAGACGACCACGGGTGTCATTCGCCTCAAGGCGCTCGAGCGTGACGGCGCGCTCGGCTTCCCGGTCATCGCCGTCAACGACGCGCAGACGAAGCACCTGTTCGACAACCGTTACGGCACGGGCCAGTCGACGATCGACGGAATCATCCGTGCGACGAACGTGTTGCTCGCAGGCAAGCGCTTCGTCGTCGCCGGCTACGGCTGGGTCGGTCGCGGAGTGGCGTCGCGGGCCCGTGGAATGGGCTCGCACGTAATCATCACGGAGGTCGATCCGATGCGGGCACTCGAGGCCAGCATGGACGGGTACGAGGTCCTTTCGATGGAAAAGGCCGCGCCGATCGGCGACATGTTCGTCACGGCGACCGGCGACAAGTCCGTCATCCGCAAGGAGCACATCGAGGCGATGAAGGACGGCGCCATCCTCGCGAACACCGGTCACTTCAACGTCGAGATCGACATCCCGGGCTTGCGCTCGCTGGCGACCGATACTCGCGAGGCGCGGGCGTTCGTGGAGGAGTTCACGATGGCAGGCGGCCAGCGCATCTACCTGATCGCCGACGGGCGGCTCGTCAATCTCTCCGCCGCCGAAGGGCATCCGGCGCTCGTCATGGACATGTCGTTCGCGAACCAGGCGCTCTCCGCCGAGTATGCGATCCAGAACGCCGCCGAGCTCGAGCGAAAGGTCTATCCGGTGCCGGAGGAGATCGACAAGGAGATCGCGCGCCTGAAGCTGGCGACCATGGGCGTCGAGATCGACACGCTCACGGAGGAGCAAGAGAAGTACCTGGCTTCGTGGGACGAAGGAACCTAGAAGCAACGGACATCGTTCGGTACGAGGAGGACGGCCCGCGGGTCGTCCTCCTCGACCAGCGTCGGCTACCGGACGAGGAGGTCGAGCTCGAGTGCCGGTCGGTTGCCGAGGTCGTCGTGGCGATCCGCGAGCTGGCGATCCGGGGCGCGCCTGCGATCGGTGTCGCAGCGGCCTACGCGCTCGCGCTCGCGGCCGCGTGCGGGGATGACCTCGACGAAGCTGCCGAGTTGCTTGCCGCTTCGCGTCCGACTGCTGTCAATCTCGCGTGGGCGCTCGAGCAGATGCGGGACGACCCGACCCCCGGGCACGCTCGCGCTCTGCACGAAGAGGAAGTCGAACGCTGCCATGCGATGGCCGCACACGCCGCCGAGTTGTTCGGCCCGGGGACGCGCGCGCTGACGCACTGCAATGCCGGGGGACTCGCGACAGGGGGTTACGGCAGCGCGCTCGGAGCGCTTCGGACCGCTTGGGAGCGAGGTGCGCTCGAACGTGTGTGGGTCGACGAGACGCGTCCGCTGCTGCAAGGCGCACGCCTGACGGCCTGGGAGCTCGAGGCCGCGGGCATTCCCCACGCAGTGATCGCCGACTCCGCGGCCGGCTCGCTGATGGCTGCCGGGGATGTGGACTGTGTCGTCACGGGTGCAGACCGGATTGCTGCGAATGGCGACACGGCGAACAAGATCGGCACGTATTCGCTCTCGGTCCTCGCCGCTCACCATCGCATCCCGCTCTATGTCGTCGCGATCGACCTCCGTACTCCGACGGGCGCCGAGATCCCAATCGAGGAACGAGCCGCTGAAGAGCTCACGACCCGTTTCGCGGCGTGGAACCCGGCCTTCGACGTCACGCCTGCAGATCTGATCGCGGCAATCGTCACCGAGCACGGCGTCCATCGCGCTCCGTACGTCCAGTCGCTCGCGGCACTCGTATGAAAGCGCTCATCCTCGCAGCGGGGTATGCGACCCGCTTGCGGCCGCTGACGGACTCGATCCCGAAGCAGCTTCTTCCCGTGGGCGGCCGGCCGATGGTGGATTGGATCCTCGACGGGATCGAAGAGACCTCGGCTGACGAGGTGCACCTGGTGACGAACGCGCGCTTCGCGGACGACTTCGAGCGCTGGGCGCAGGACAAGGACGTTCGGATCCACAACGACGGCACGACGTCCAACGAGGACCGGCTCGGTGCGATCGGAGACATCCGCTTCGTGGGCCTCGACGACGACCTGTTGGTGGTCGCCGGCGACAACCTCTTCGACTACTCACTCGCCGCCTACGAGGACTACTGGCGCGAGCGCGACGGGAGCTGTGTCGCGGTCTTCGACGTCGGCGATCGCGAGCTGGCGAAAAGGTACGGCATCGTCGAGGTCGACGCGGAGGACCGCGTCGTCGGATTCGTTGAGAAACCAGAGAATCCGCCGACGACACTCTGCGCCACCGCGACGTACCTTTACGAACGCGACCACTTGCGGCTGGTCGAGCGGTACCTCGAAGAGGGAAACCCGCCAGATCAGCCGGGGAACTACGTCGCCTGGCTGCACAAGCGAGAGCCTGTCTATGCGTATCGCTTCGCCGGGCAGTGGTACGACATCGGCGACGCGAAGCAGTTGGTCGAAGCGGACAACCGCATGCGCCGCCGGCGTGGCTTGCCGGAACGCTCGGAGTATTCACCGAGCTGACACAGACACGTCACTCACGCTGCCCTAGCGTGATGTGGCGTGCTCGATCTGCTCCTGCCCCAGCGCTGCCTTCTCTGTCTCGTCCCCGGGGCGCAGGTGTGCGACGGCTGCACGGCGGCCCTCCGCCGTATCGAGGCACCGCTCTGCGAGCGTTGCGGCGCCCCGACTGCCTGGCCTGTGCAGCGCTGCGCAGAGTGCGCGGGCCGGCGGCTGGCCTTCGCTCGTGCTCGGGCGGCGCTGGCGTACGACGACCGGTTGCGTCCGGTGGTGGCCGCCTGGAAGGAGCGCGGTCTGCGCCGGCTGGCCGCCTGGGCGGCGGCGGTCCTCCGCGAATCGCTGCCGCGACCGGACGCGGCCTGTGTCGTGTTCGTCGCGGGCGATCCTGACCGAAAGCTCCAGCGCGGACATCACGCCGCCGAGCGGCTGGCGAACGAGCTTGCCGCTCTTTGGGAGCTGCCGGTGCGGACATTCCTCACGAGGGCCAGAGGATCTCCTCGTCAGCGTGGGCTCGCGCGGCACGAACGGCGTCGGAATGTCGCCGATGCTTTTCTTGCGCACGATCGGGTACCCAGCCGCGTAGTGCTCGTCGACGACGTCTACACGACCGGTGCGACCGCCAATGCGGCCGCGTCGGCTCTGCGGAAGGGAGGCGCCAGAACCGTCGAGGTCGTGACGTTCGCCCGCACGATTCGCATTCGCTAGGGTGAGACCCCCGGCTCACGAGGAGGCGCATGCGACTTCAGGTGAAGGGAAAGAACCACGAGGTCAGCGACACGATCCGCCGGTACGCCGAGGAAAAGATGCAAAAGCTCGACCGTCAGCTGCACGAGCTTGCGGAGGTCGAGCTGGAGCTCCGTGTCGAGAAGAACCCTTCGATCGCTGACAACCAGGTGGCCGAAGTGACCGTCTGGACAAAGGGGCCGACGCTCCGCGTCAAGGAGGCGTCGACCGACATGAAAGCGTCGATCGACCAGCTGACGGACAAGCTGCTCCGCCAGATCGACCATGCTCGCGGCAAACAGCGCAGGGACTGGCACACACGTGACAACGGCACACCGACCGGAGGTCCGATGCCCGACGAAGACGACACCGGCGAGCAGATCGTCAAGGTGAAGCAGTTCTCTGTCAAGCCGATGAGCCCGGAGGAGGCTGTGCTGCAGCTCGAGCTCATCGGGCACGACTTCTTCGTCTTCCGCAGCGACGAGTCCGGCGACGTCAACGTCATCTACCGCCGCAGGAACGGCGGCTACGGGTTGATCGAGCCGTCGGGGTAGTGGGGATCTTCAGGCGCAAGCCGCTGCACCAGCGGCTCGCCGAGGAGGGCGGTCTCGTTGAACGATCGACCGCGCCGTTGTTCACCGGGACCATTCCCGAGACTGGCATCCACGGTATTCCGCGTGAGCGTCAGTACGACGCGGTCGCCGCGACCGAGGCGCCCGATGCCGAGGGCAACGCCGCGCGTTTCGTCGGACTGGAGGACGGGTCGCTTCTGATCGAGGAAGGCGACGGCGACCTGACGCCGCTCGCCGACGCGATCGAGCAGGAGATCGCACGTCCGTATCGCGCCACGGCTGTCCGGCGCGGAGAGACGACCTGGGCGGTTGCTGCGCACAGGCTTCGCGTGGTCGAGCTACCCGAGCCGGGCGGTGACGAGGTCGAGCTGGTCCTGAACGGCGAGGAGAAGATCCTGGTCGTGGACGGGAACCGCTCCTTCGGAACGCTGCCGGAGCTCGAGCGGCTTGCCGACGGCAACGCAGTCATCCGTGCGTCTCGTCTCGACGGTGCCCTCTGGGAGGTTCGTGTCGATCCGCTCTAGGTGGGGCAAGCTACCCTAGGTCTCATGTCCTCCCAGCTCGGCTCCTTCGAAAAGATCCTCCGCGTTGGCGAAGGCCGGCGCATGAAGCGGTTGGCCGAGCAGGCGGCCTACATCACCTTGATCGAGCCCGAGTTCCGCGAGCTTTCGGACGAGCAGCTGCGGGACAAGACGGTCGAGTTTCGGCAGCGGCTCGAGAACGGAGAGGCGCTCGAGGAGCTCCTCTTCGAGGCGTTCGCAGCGGTTCGGGAGGCCCGCCTGCGGGAGTCCGACCAGCGCATGTTCGACGTCCAGCTGATGGGCGGCATCGTGTTGCACGAAGGCGACGTGGCCGAGATGAAGACCGGTGAAGGCAAGACGTTCGTCGCCAGCCTCGCGCTCTACCTTAATGCGCTCGAAGGCAAGGGCGTCCACCTGGTGACGGTCAACGACTACCTCGCCCAGCGTGATGCGGAGTGGAACCGGGGCGTGTACGAGCGCCTCGGCATGACGGTCAGCGCGATCGAGAACATGATGCCGTTCGCGGAGCGGAAAGTCGCCTACGAGGCCGACATCACCTACGGAACGAACTCCGAGTTCGGCTTCGACTACCTGCGCGACAACATGGCGGTCAGTCTCGACGGGGTCGTGCAGCGCAGCCATTCGTACGCCATCGTGGACGAGGTCGACTCGATCCTGATCGACGAGGCGCGGACGCCGCTGATCATCTCGGGCGAGCCGGAGGCGGCGGCGCAGATCTACCACGACTTCGCGCGCATCGCGCGCTCGCTGACCGGGGTGGCGCACGATCCCCTCCTCAAAGGTGGCAATCCCGATGCGGATTACGAGTACGACGAGAAGCACAAGACCGTCGCGCCGGGCCAGGCTTCGATCGCAGCCGCGGAGCGCGCGCTCCGGCTCGAGAACCTCTACGACCCGCGCCACTCACAGCTCGTCAACCACCTGAACCAGGCGCTGAAGGCCGAGTCGCTCTACAAGCGCGACGTCGACTACGTGATCCAGGACGGCGAGGTGAAGATCGTCGACGAGTTCACCGGACGCATCATGGAGGGCCGCCGCTGGTCTGAAGGCCTGCATCAGGCGATCGAGGCCAAAGAGGGCGTGAAGATCCAGGAGGAGAACGTCACGCTCGCGACGATCACGCTTCAGAACTACTTCCGCCTCTACGAGAAGCTGGCCGGCATGACCGGTACGGCGAAGACCGAGGAGAAGGAGTTCGTCGAGATCTACAACCTGCATGTCGTCGAGATCCCGACCAACGTCAACGTGATGCGCGGGGACAAGAACGATCTGATCTTCAAGTCGGTGGAGGGGAAGTTCCAGGCGGTCATGCGGGACATCAAGGAGCGTCACGAGAAGGGGCAGCCCGTGCTCGTCGGCACGATCGCCGTCGAGACCTCGGAGTACCTGAGCCAGCTCCTGACGCGTCAGGGGATTCCGCACAACGTCCTCAATGCGAAGGAGCACGCGAGCGAGGCGGAGACCATCAAGGACGCAGGCCAGAGGGGCGCGGTCACGATCGCGACGAACATGGCCGGCCGCGGCGTCGACATCAAGCTGGGCGAAGGCGTCGTCGGCCTCGGGGGGCTGTACGTGTTGGCCACCGAGCGCCACGAGGCGCGGCGGATCGACAACCAGCTGCGCGGCCGTTCAGGCCGCCAGGGCGACCCGGGTGAATCGCGTTTCTACCTGTCGGGCGAGGACGATCTCGTGCGCCTGTTCGCGGGCGACCGCATCAAGCGGATCATGGAGCGGTTCAAGATTCCCGACGATCAGCCCATGGAAGCGAAGATCCTCTCGAGTCAGATCGAGGGCGCGCAAAAGAAGGTCGAGGAGCAGAACTTCGTCGCGCGCAAGAACGTCCTCAAGTACGACGACGTGATGAACTCGCAGCGCATGGTCATCTACGAGCAGCGCCGCGCTGTCCTCGAGGGCCAGGACATGTCCGACCAGGTGCGCGAGTGGATCGACGAAGTCGTCTCCCGCACCGTGTCGGAGTTCACGCAGGAGGACTACGCGGAGGAGTGGGATCTCGAAGGTCTCGTGAAGCAGATGGCGGCGCTCTACGACACGGAGGTCACCGTCGACGAGCTGCGCGAAGACATGGGCGAGGTCACCCGTGAGTCGCTCGTCGAGGAGTTCCAGGAGGACGCGCGCGACTCGTACGCCGCGAAGGAAGAAGAAATGACGTCCGATCTGATGCGCGAGCTGGAGCGCTTCGTGATCCTCCAGGTCGTCGACCAGCGCTGGCGCGAGCATCTCGATTCGATGGACTACCTGCGGGAGGGTGTCCATCTACGCGCCATGGCGCAGAAGGATCCGCTCGTCGAGTACCGCCACGAGGGCCACATCATGTTCGAGGAGCTCGGCGCCCAGATCCGCGAAGAGGTCGTGCTGACGCTGTTCCATGCACAGCTTGCTCCGGAAGAGGCCGACGAGCTGCAGCGCGCGCAGGTCGCCTCGGGAGTGAACGGCGGCGGGCTGCAGTACGCGCACGAGTCCCTCGCCGGCGCGGACGCCATCGCGGCTGCAGGAGGCGGCGTCGGAGCCACGGCGACGCTCGCGATGTCGGGCGGCAGCACGACGTCGACTGCCGGCGCGCCGCGCCCGATCGTGAAGTCCGAGAAGGAGAACGTCGGCCGCAACGACCCGTGCTGGTGCGGCAGCGGCAAGAAGTTCAAGAAGTGCCACGGCGCTTGACCGCGCGTAACCGCGCGAAGTCCGGCCCGTAAACCGTGCGAAGTCCGGCCCGGCTGCGCCGGGCCATGATGACTTCGCGCGGATTCGTTACTAGTGACGAGCGCTGGGTGGCGGACGCCGGCAGAGCCGGCATCCGCGATGCACGGCCAACAGCATGTGGTTGTCCCAAGTACCGTTATCTGAGTGCCTGATTCTTTGGTACAGGTCTGGGGACTGTCCCTGGCCACGTCCCGCAGGGACGTGGCGAAACTGTCTCGACCGGACATGGAGTTCGCGCCGAAAGCGTGACTTTTCTTCCACAGCCGGCTGGCTCGGACATGGTGGGGACACTCCCCGACATGTCCGCGGCCGTTGGCTAACATCGGCGCATGGCCGAAGAAAGCGCACAGCCGCTCGAGCAACAGCTCGAGGAGATCAGGACCCAGCTCGCCTGGGTCCGTGATTACCTTTGACCCGGATGCGCTGAGCGCCCGCCGCGCCGAGCTCGAGCAGCGGATGGGCGAGCCCGGCTTCTGGGACGACCAGGAGCGCGCGGCCAAGATCTCCACGGAACATTCGCGCGTCGCGCGCAAGCTTGACAGCTACGAGCAGCTCACCCGCGACTACGAGGACGCGCAAGAGCTCTTCTCGATGGACGGCGGGATGGAGGACGAGATCGCCTCGTCGATCGCGCCGCTCCGGCAGGAGCTCGAGCGCCTACAGGAGCAGGCGCTCTTCAGCGGCGAGTACGACGCGGGCGACGCGGTCGTCACGCTCCAGTCCGACGTCGGCGGAACCGATGCGCAGGACTTCACCGAGATGCTCCTGCGCATGTACGAGCGCTGGGCCGATCACCGCGGCTTCAAGACGGAGGTGATCGAGGCGAGTCCCGGCGAAGAAGCCGGCCTCAAATCGGCGACGTTCACCGTCGAAGGCGAGAACGCGTACGGGATCCTCAGAGCCGAGCGTGGCAAGCACCGCCTCGTACGCCTGAGCCCCTTCGACCAGGCGCATCGCCGCCACACGTCGTTCGCCCAGGTGATCCCGGCACCGCTACTTACGCAGGACGAAGACCTCGAGATCGACGAGGGCGACCTGCGAATCGATACCTATCGCGCGCAGGGCGCGGGCGGCCAGCACGTGAACAAGACCGACTCCGCGGTCAGGATCACGCACCTGCCGACCGGCGTCGTCGTCCAATGCCAGAACGAGCGCTCCCAGACGGCGAACAAGCAGACGGCGATGCGCATCCTCAAGTCCCGCCTGGCCGAGCTTGCCGAGGAGGAACGGGAGCAGGAACTGGCCAGGGAGCGGGGAGTCGTCAGCATGGGCTTCGGCGGGAATCCGATCCGGAGCTACATCCTCCAGCCCTACCAGCTGGTCAAGGATCACCGCACGGACTACGAGGTCGGCAACGCCCAGGGAGTCCTGGACGGGAACCTGGATCCCTTTATCCACGCGTACTTGCTCGCGCGAGCCGCGGGGAAGGTGGTCTGACCCCTCAGGTAGACTGGCCCGCAATTCGAAGGCCGGTGCGCGCTCAGGTCCCGCGCCCCCTCAGAGAACCTGGTGTCGGACGTAACCCTTCAGACAGAGGAAACTCCCGCGGTAACGCTCCCGGAACTGCAGCCGACCGAGACGCCGGCTCCGGCTCCCGGCGCGATGATCGTCTTCGAATCCGTCGCCAAGGTCTACGACCCTGACGTGACCGCCCTCCGCGACGTCTCGTTCGTGATCGAAAAGGGCGAGTTCGTCTTCGTCGTCGGCGCGTCCGGCTCTGGCAAGTCGACGATCATCCGGCTCCTGCTGAAGGAGCTCGAGCCGACCCGCGGGCGGATCTTCGTCGGTGGGCGCGACCTGACCCGGCTCCGCCGTTCGAACGTGCCGAAGCTACGGCGCAACGTCGGCTGCGTCTTCCAGGACTTCAAGCTGCTTCCGACCCGCACCGCTGCCGAGAACGTCGCCTACGCGCTGAAGGTACAGGGTGAGAGCGCCAGCAACATTCGGCGCAAGGTGCCCGAGGTCATGAACATGGTCGGGCTCTCGCACAAGATGAACTCCCTCCCCGACGAGCTCTCCGGGGGCGAGCAGCAGCGCGTTTCGATCGCGCGCGCCTTCGTCAACCACCCGCCCCTCCTCGTCTGTGATGAGCCGACCGGGAACCTGGATCCCGACACCTCTGTCGGGATCATGCAGCTCCTCTATCGCATCAACCGCGCCGGCACCACGATCCTGATGGTGACGCACGACCGCGAGATGGTCGACAAGATGCGTCGCCGGGTGATCGGGTTGGAGGACGGCCGCCTCGCGCGCGACGAGCGACGCGGAGGCTACGAGTCATAGAACGCGTCAAGCTTCTCATCTCGGAATCCCTGCGCTCGCTGGGTGCGAACCTGTCGACGACACTCGCTGCAACCGTGACCGTGCTGATCGGTATGTTCCTGCTCGGGCTCTTCATCGCGTTCGGCACGTGGGTCGTCTCATGGAGCAACCACGTCAAGCGCGAGCTCGTCGTGCACGTCTACTACTGCACGAGCGACACCTGCGCCAAAGAGGCGAGCACGTCGCAGATGAACGAGACTGCACGGCTCGCCACTGCGAGCTCGCTCGTGAAGAACGTCGTGTTCGTCTCGAAAGCCGACGCCCTCCGGATCATGAAGCAGAAGCATCCCGAGGAGGTTGGTGCACTCCCGACGAATCCGTTCCCGAACGCCCTGACGGTCATTCCGAAGCGTGGGGAGGACGTCGAAAAGGTCGCGGCGCTGTTCAAGGCGAGCCCCGCACTGGGGATCGACAAGGTCGACTACGGCAAGCAGACGACGCATCGCGTGCTCAAGCTTGCACACGTGATCGAGATCTTCTTCATCATCGCCGTCGCCCTCTTGCTCGCGGCGTCCACCTTGCTCATCGCGAACACGATCCGGTTATCGATCTTTTCGCGACGTCGTGAGATCGAGGTGATGAAGCTCGTCGGCGCGACGAACTGGTTCGTCCGCGGCCCGTTCATGCTGGAAGGGCTGCTCTGCGGCATCGCCGGCGCGGTCGGAGCTGTCCTGCTCCTCGTCATCGGCAAGGAGATCGCGCTGCCGTCGCTGCTTCACAGCGGGCCGCTCAAAGCCGGGAACGACGTGAACGCGATCGCCTTCTCGGTCAACGCGCTGATACTGCTCGGAACCGGACTGCTCCTCGGCGCGGCCGGGTCCGGCTTCACCATTCGCCGCTTCCTCAAGGTCTGAACGACCTTCTAGTCGTCGAGGTCGACAAGCGCGGCAAGCTGCTCGTCGGCGAGCCGTACTTCGTGCCGAACGTACCGGTCACGATCGACCGGAAAGGCAGCGGCGACATTCGCCCCGGAGATCTGGTCGTCGTCCGCACGGGCCGCGGGCGCGCACGGGTCGAGCGCAAGCTCGGCAAGGCGAAGGACATCCAGGTCGTGCTCGAGGGACTGCTCGTGCACTCGGGCGTGCGTACCGAGTTCGAGCCCTACGAGGCGCCCGACCCAGAGGTGTCCGACCGGGTCGACCTGCGCGAACAGCTCTGCTTCACGATTGATCCGGAGACGGCGAAGGACTTCGACGACGCGATCTCAGTCCAGCAGGAGGGGGAGGGCTACAGGTGGTGGGTGCACATCGCCGACGTCTCGGCGTATCTGCCCACGGGAGTGCCGCTCGATCTCGGGGCCGCCGAGCGTGCGTTCTCGACCTACGTGCCGGGTCGGGTCGCGCCGATGTTGCCACCCGAACTGTCCGAGAATCGTTGTAGCCTCCGTCCGCACGAGGACCGCCTTTGTCTCACCGTCGAGATGCCGCCGGACGGCGAGCCGAACTTCTACCGGTCGATCATCCGCAGCCGAGCTCGGCTGACGTACGCAGAAGCAGAAAGGCGGGAGGCGGAGCCCGAGATCGTCGCCGCGCTCGAGCTCACGGACCGCCTCACCTCGGCGATGCGCGACCGGCGGTTCGCGGGCGGCGCTCTCCGCATCGAAACGCCCGAGATCAACTTCGAGTTCGACGGCAAAGGCGGGGTCGCGCGCGCCTGGAAGGAAACCGAGCCGACCGCGCACCGTCTGATCGAGGAGCTGATGATCGCGGCGAACGAGGCCGTGGCCGGGCTCCTCTCGGGGCGGAAGCGGCAGACGCTCTACCGGGTCCACGAACGGCCGGATCCGCAGGCGATCGAGCTTCTGCTCGAGAAGCTCGCGGACCTCGGCGTGCCGACGCCGCCCGCACCGAAGCAGCTCTCACCCGCCACGGCCGCGGCACTCGTCGCCGAGGTGAGCGAGGGAGTTACGGACTACGTCGAACGCTCGGGCCGCGGCACGGAAGCGTTCCCTGCTCTCGTTCTCCGATCGCTCAAGCAAGCTCGATACCACCCTGAGAATCTCGGCCACTCGGGTCTCGCGAGCCGTGCCTATTGCCATTTCACCTCGCCGATCCGGCGTTACCCGGATCTGGTCGTCCACCGGACGCTGCTGCGAGAGCTCGGGCTGTCGGACGATCCGCCGACAGCGGACCGCGAAGGCCTCGCCGAGCACACGTCGATGCGCGAGCGGGAGGCCGCCCAGGTCGAATACCTCGCTGACGAGCTGTGCCTGGCGTGGCTCCTCGAGGCGACCCTTTACGAGCGCGGGTGGGACGATCCGTTCGAGGGCGAGATCGTCGGGATGATCGCTTCCGGTCTCTTCATCCGCTTCGACGACGTCTTCGAGGGCTATCTCCCCGCGAGGCGCCTGGCCGGCGACTATTTCGAGCTCAACGAGCTGGGAACGGCCATGGCGGGCCGCCGCGGGGGACGCACCTATCGGCTTGGCGACCCGATCGAGGTGCTCGTCGAGAAGATCGAGAAGGCGGAGGGCAAGGTCGAGCTTTCACAGGCAGGCCGCCCTCGGAGGTAGGGAAAACCGTAACGACTTCGCCCGTCCTGTGGTCAAGACTCCAGGACATGAAGAAGCGACTGTTCATCATCTTGCTCGTCACCGTGGCCCTCGTCCTCGCGGGCCTCGGGCTGATCATCGGGACGGGGGGCGACTGATGCTTACGCTGGCAGTCGCCGCCCCGCTCGCCTTCCTGCCGATCGTGAGCCTCGGGGCCACGCTCCGCTGGATGGCCGTCTCCGGCGCCCGCGGCTAGCGGACGATCCGGAAGGTGCGGGAGCCCATCAGCTCGCCGTAGTCGACGGCCGAGCGGGCGCCGTAGCCCGGCCAG
>VAXG01000054.1 GCA_005883355.1 Actinomycetota bacterium
CGTACGTCATCACGCCGCCCTGCGAGAACCCGCCCAGCACCAGGCGGTCGTGAACGACCCCGTGCTCCGCAAGGAAACCGTCCAGCCATTCGGCCGCCGCGCCGTAGCTCGCGTAAAACGTCGTCGCCTCGGGCGTCCCGATCCCGCCGAGCGCGTACCAGTGCGCGCCCCCCGGCGGCAACGACAGCGGCCCCCTCGGCGTCGCGCCGACGAACCGGCGCTCCGGATCGAGGGCATCCAACAAGGGAAAGAGATCGTTCTCGTCCGCGCCGCGCCCGTGGAACAAGACCAGCGCCCCCTCGGGCTCGCCGGCGGCCGGTCGCACGCGTGCAGTCAACGCCATGCCCTGATCATGACGGCCGCGCTACAGTCCAAGCAGCGATGCGTTTCGAGGGCATCCACCACATCACGTGCATCACGGCCGACGCGCCGGGGAACGTCGACTTCTACGTCCGCGTCCTAGGCCTTCGGCTCGTCAAGAAATCCGTCAACCAGGACGACCCGACCGTCTACCACCTCTTCTACGCGGACGAGAAGGGCAGCGCGGGGAGTGACCTGACCTTCTTCGAGTATCCGCAGGCTCGCCGCGGGCGCGCCGGCGCCGGAATGGTGCACAGGATCGTCTTCCGCGTCGCCTCCGACGAGTCACTGGACTTCTGGGAGGAGCGGCTCGCGACGGAGAACATCCCGACGCAGCGCGCCGACACCGGGCTCCGCTTCGAGGACGCGGAAGGGCTCGGCTTCGAGATCGCCGTCGTCCAGACCGACGACGAGCCGCTGATCGCAGATCACCCCCAGATCCCGCGGGAGCTCGCGTTGCAGGGATTCGACAGCGTGCGTGCGTACGCTGATCCGGACGCGAGCCGCCGTTTCCTCGAGGAGACGCTCGGCTTCGAGCCGACGAGCGACGACACGTGGAAGGTGCGCGGCAGGAAGCGCGGCTCCCGATACGCCTACGACATTCCACCCATGGACCCGGGAATCCCGGGTGCGGGCACCGTCCACCACGTCGCGTGGGCCTCACCGGCCGAAGAACACGAAGCCTGGCAGAAGCGAGTCGCCGCCAGCGGCGCACACCCGACGCCGATCATCGACCGCTTCTACTTCAAGTCCGTCTACTTCCGCGAGCCGAGCGGCGTCCTCTTCGAGATCGCCACGATCGGCCCCGGCTTCACGGTCGACGAGCCGCTGGAGACTCTCGGTGAGCGGCTGTCGCTGCCGCCCGACTACGAGCACCTCCGCGAGCGCGTCGAGCCGCTGCTCACTCCGCTGCCGAATCCGCGCGAGCTAGTCCAGCGCTAGCGGCGGATACCGCGCGCGGATCGAGTCGACGAAGCCGGCCATGCGCTCAGCGAGCGCGGCGTCTTCGATCTCGAGCACGTTCTCGGCATTCGTCTCGCCCGAGTGCGAGAGGTTGAAGCTGCCGATGAACACTTTGTCGTCGGCCACCGTCACCTTGGCGTGCATGTAGTCGTGCACCGAGTCCGGCGCATACGGCGTCGACTTCTTGCCGGAGAACGTCGGACGGTGGAGCAGGAACCGGAGAGACGGCCCTTTCCAGGTCACGTTCCCGTTGCGACGCCATTGCTCGAGTACCTCGTCGATCTGCGTCGCGTCTACAACTCCGGCCAGGTCGACCTTGCCGTCGGCAGCAACCTCGGCCAACGTTCCCAAAATCGGCGCGGACGAGATCACCGGCGACGCAACCCGCACGCGGCGCTCGGCTCCGCCGATCGCATCCGCGATTCGGTGGGCGAGCTTCTCCCCGCGCTTCGGCGCGAACCACGTGCGCACCGGGGAATCACCGACGCGGATCGGATCCGTTGCCACTCTCCCCGACGCCTCGACCCTCCGCTTCTTCCACAGTTGCGCAAAGTCCTCCTGGAAGCGGATGGCAACGCCCGTCGACTTGACGACGACGATGACGTTCTCCTCGCGAGTCCACGAATCGTCGGTCCAGTTCGTCGAGCCGCTCCAGACCGAGTCGCGGTCACGCACGACGTACTTCTGGTGCATCAGGTCGGGCCAGCCCGGCACGGCCGCCGTCTCGAACGGCAGCGACTCGACCAGGCTCGGTTCCGTTATCGGAGGGGGTGGCACGGGGGGACGCTCGTCGACTTCGTCCACGTTGTAGACCAGCCGCACGTGGACTCCCCGCTCGTGCGCCCCGACCAACGCACCGCGGACGATGTCTCCGGTTTCGTCCTGCAGGCGAAAGTCGTAGAGCGCAAGCTCCAGCGTCTCGCGCGCGCCGTCTACGAACGTCGCGATCCTCCGCGCGACCTCCAGCGAGGTCTGCCCGCCATCGGTGAGGGTGTGAACCTCGATCAAGGCTGTTGCTTCGCCGGCCGTAGGTTCAGCGGTCTCAGGCCTCGGCGCCCGCAGATGCCATGAGCGTCTCGAGGCGCTCGAGGCTCGCTGCCGGCCACAACTTCTTCGTGTCGTAATAGACCTCGAACGCAGGCACCGACTCGGGAAGCGTGACCCAGGGGAGCTTCGACCGCGTGTAAATATGAACGTCCGGCGCGACCGCCGTCGGGTCGTCGAGCGTACCGGCGCGGACAAAGCGGACCTGGCGGCTCGTGTACTGGCTGAAGACCGCGACCTGGCAGGTCGGGCAACGCCAGACCTTCTGCTTCTTGCCGCCGGTGCGAGGGACGGCCACCGGCTGTGGATCGCCGGCGAGAAGCTCCACTCGATCGGTCTCGATCAACACGTTGATGACGAATGCGCTGCCGGTCTGTCGTTGACAGTTCAGGCAATGACAGCAGTGAACGAAGAGCGGGTCGGACGTAAGGTGGTAGCGGACCGCCCCGCAGGCGCAGCCGCCCTCAAGTGGGACATTCATGAACTCCTCCTCCCGCACGACGGACCGAGTTCCCACTGTACTCGGCGATCATCGTGTTTGGGCCGTTGGTTCGCCCTCCGTGACTGCTCGCTCGCGCACGCCGACAATGTTGAAGGCGGGAAGCGGTTTGGAAAATCCCTTCAGGGTGTACTCGCCCATCGCCTCCGCTTCGACGTTCTCCTCCACCTCCGCAAGGAGTCGTTGCGAAACGAGGATCTGGCCGCCGGCCGCCTCGTCCGACAGGCGGGCCGCGAGGTTCGTGACCGGGCCAAGCGCTGCGTAGTCTGATCGTCCTTCGAAACCGACCTCGCCGCACGTCGCGTAGCCAAAGGCAATCCCGACGCCGAAGTCGAGGTCGTACCCTCGCCTCCTCCAGCGCGCCGTGAGCTCGGCCATCTCCTCGCGTAGCTCGCAAGCCAGTCGTACAGCGCGCAACGCCGGATCGGAAACCTCGATCGGATCGTTGAAAAAGACCTGGATGCCGTCCCCTGCGAGAAAGCCGACCGTTGCGCCGTAGGTCTTGACCAGCCGGCCCACCGCTGTGTGGAACTCGCCAAGTACAGCGAGCAGTTCCTCCGGCTCGACGGCATCGGCGAAGCTCGTGTAGCCGCGCAGGTCGCAAAACAGCATCGCGAGCTCACGACGGTGGCTGCGCAGGATCGCATCGTCTCCGGAGGACACGATCGCATGTGCAAGCTGCGGTGAGAGGAAGCGCTGCAGTTGCCTGAGGCGCTCGAGCTCCTGGACCTGCTGCGTGACCCGTTGCTCGAGCGTCTGGTTGAGCTCGTGGAGCTCGGCACCCTGGGCCTTGATCGTGTCGTGGTACCGCTTGATGCGAAGGAGCGAGCGAACGCGCACAAGGAGCTCGTCGTGGTTGAACGGTTTCGGAATGAAGTCGTCGGCGCCGGCTTCGATCGCCATCTTCTTCTCGGCGCCGACGCTCGACGTGACCATGATCACCGGGAGCATCGCGGTCTCGTCATCCGCGCGAAGCCGCCGGCACACGGTGTATCCGTCGATGTCCGGCATCACGATGTCGAGGAGAATGAGATCCGGTTTTTCGGACTTCACGGCTTCGAGCGCGGAAGCCCCGTTCGTGGCGGAGACGACGTCGTACGCATGTGCGGTGAGCACCGCCTCGAGCAGGCGCACGTTCTCGGGAACGTCGTCCACGACGAGGATCCGTGCCTCGTGCTCACTCACTGCCCGTGTCTCCGCAGTGCTCCTTCACCGTCTTGACGAACTCCACGACGTCCACGGGCTTCGAGATATAGGCGTCGAAGCCGGCGTCGAGGAACCGTTCACGATCGCCGTGCATGGCCTGCGCGGTCAGCGCCACGACCGGGATCGACGCCGTCCGCGCGTCGGCGCGCAGGCGGCCGAGGGCTTCGACACCGTCGATGTCCGGCAGCTGGATGTCCATCAGCACCAGATTCGGCTGGTGCTCGGCCGCCAGTGCCATCGCCCGCTCGCCGGTCGTCGCCTCGAGCAGGCGGTAGCCGGATGCTTGGAGGACGTCGCGGAAGAGCTTCATGTTCTTCTCGTTGTCCTCGACGACGAGGACCTGCGCGCCCGTCACATCGAGGCCGCCCTCGACGGCAGCGTAAAGACGAAAGCGCTACCTTCGCCCGGCTCGCTGTCGACCCAGATTCGCCCGCCGTGCAACTCCACGAGCCGCTTCGAGAGCGCGAGCCCCAGCCCTGTCCCCTCGCGCTGACCTGCACCCGCCTCCGTTTGCTGGAACTCCTCGAAGATCCGCTCCTGATCCTCGGCCGCGATACCCGGCCCCGTGTCCGTGACCGATACGAGGACCTCTCCGTCGAGCGGCGCAGACTTGAGCTCGACACGCCCTCCCGGCGGCGTGAACTTCACCGCGTTCGAGAGCAGGTTGAAGATCACCTGCCGGATTCGTCGCTCGTCCCCCTCGACGACCTCGGCAGCCGGATCGAGCTCGAGGACCAGCTGCACGCCGTCCTTCGTCGCACGCTCCCGGACCATCACCAGGCCGCGCTCGAGCGCCTCGCGCAACGAGAACCGGTTGATCTCCAACTCGATCTGACCCGCTTCGACCTTCGACAGGTCCAGCACGTCGTTGATCAGCGAGAGCAGGTGGTTACCGGAGGAGAGGATGTCCTCGAGGTACTCCCGTTGCTTCTCGTTGATCTCCCCGAACATCCTTTCGCGCAGTACCTGTGAGAAGCCGATGATTGCGTTGAGCGGTGTCCGCAGCTCGTGCGACATGTTCGCGAGGAACTCGCTCTTGTGGCGGCTGGCGCTTTCGAGCTCGCGATAGACACGGCGGAGCTCGTCGTTCATTCGATTCACGTTCGTTGCGAGCGTGCCGAGCTCGTCGCGGTTCGCCACGTCGACGCGTCCGGAGAAATCCCCTGAAGCGATCGCCGCGAGCCGCCCGCCGATTCGTTGGATTGGCCAGATGAGGGACCACGAGATGACGAAGCCCAGGAACAAGGCGAGGAAGACGGTTCCTGCGCCGACTCCGATGAAGAGGTTGCGGGAGCTGACATACGCGCGGCGGTTTTCGGCGACCAGCGCATTCGTTTTGACGGTCGTCGACTCGGCCAGCCTCCGAGCGGCGACTTCGAGGTCGACGGACAGGTTTTCGGCGCGCGCGTGCAACGGGAACGCATGCGCGCTCGAGCCGGCGATCTTTCCGACGAGCCTTTTCAGATTTGCGTAATCCTTCTTGATGTGCCCGAAGGCGACGACTTCGTCGGTCGTCGGCTTGAACTCGAGCTGGGTCGCTGTGCCGAGCAGCGCGAGCACCGCGTCAACCGGTTGGCGTATCGTTCGCAGGCACGTCGGCGCCGATCCTCGCGCAGGTTTGCCCCCGTTCAGCCACTTCGCGTAGTCGGGCGTGCCCGTGCAAAGTGCGAGCACCTGGCGTAGGGTGGCCGCGTCTGCTTCGAGCGCCTGGTAGCCGGCGACCCGTACCTGCAACGCACCGAGACGCTCGGCGCGCGAGTTCGCCTGACCAAGAACCCGCAGTCCGAGCAATGCGACCAAAACGAGCAGCGCAGCAATTCCGAGGAAGGCGACGAGGAGCTTCGTCCGTACTTTCGCTGGGAGTTTGGCGACGGCACGAACGAGGGGGTTGTCCGCACGACTCAGCAGCCGTCGGCGTTTCCCGCCGACGGCTGCTGGAGGCGAAGCCGGAACCGTTGCGTGGGCCTGCGCCAAGGGTTTACGGCGTGAGCGTGACCGATGAAGCCGCCATGTTGGTGATCAGCCACTTTCCATTGAGCTTCTGCACCTGCTGGTCGGCGCCGACGGTGCTTGCAACCTTGCCGGTATCGACGTCGATGTAGTGGCACTCGAAGTAGAGCGTGCCTTTGTTGCCGTTCACCGTCGTTCGGATCTTGTACGCCGGCGTGTCGGAGATCCAGTGATTCTGAGGCTGGAACGGACCAGCCTTCGCAAACACCGCGCGGATGTCCGCTTTCCCGGTCACCGTCTTTCCCGGAAAGGTTGCCGTTGCGTTGGGCGCCCAGATCGACATCATCAAATCGAGATCTTTCTTGGACGCCGCCTTGTGCCAGATCATCTCGATCCGATCGATCTGGTAGAGCGCAGCTTGCTTCTGCATGCTCGTGCCCGAGCTGTCACTTCGGGCTCCGTAGGCGCTCACGGCGAGTACTAGCCCCGCGAGCGCCGCCATCGTCAGAACCTTCTTCATCACAACCTCCTCTGGCTCGGGCCGCTTTTGAGCATCACACACCCGCCGCTGATTGCCTAGAGCCGGCTCACCCGACGGGCTGGAACGCCCGCCGAAGGTCGTACTTCGCGACCTTGCGGCCCAGGACGACGCCGGCAACGCCCGAGAAGCGGTAGTGCACTCCGGCCCACACGCGGGCGTCGACGATCTCCTTGCGCAGGTCTTGCGCGGTGTCGAAATGACGAACCGCGCTCAGGTTCAAGGGCGCGCCCGACGGATCGAAGCCATGGATGCCGACGTCGATCCGGCTCGTGCCGAGGAAGGTGCTGAACACCTCCGCCATCGCCGAGGAGACCGAGCCGTGCGCCGCGGGATACTCGGGATGGTTCGGCGTCGGCAACAACGGCCGCCAGCCGGCCTGCTCCGCCGTAGCCGCGTTCCCGTCGCCGTAGCCCGGCACGGGACCGAACGCGTCACCCGTGACCGCGGTCGGATCGAGGCCGCCGTTGATCGCCGTGACCGGGCGCCAGAACAGGTAGTGGTACTTCGCGTACATCACCGAGATCTGCGCGTCCGCGCCGACGACGTTGACCATCGCCGCCAGTCGTGCGGTTCGCACCAGGTCGAGCCCGCATGCGTCTGCGACGTCACGGGCGAGGCCGTTGTACTGACGGATCACGTTCGCCGACCAGAACCTCGCGACGTTCGTTTGGTCAGTCGTGCGCATGCTGCTGTTTGCCGCGCCGTAGCTCTTGATCTCGTTGAACCCCTCAACCCAATCGCTGCTTTGCAGCGACGGAGGCGGGTCCGGCAGGACCTGGTCGGCGCTGCCCAGGATGAACGGCCGCACGTTGGCGACCCACGGGGTCTGCGGCAGCGCGAAGGGCGGTGTCAGACGCCATACCCCTGGAGCCTGCGCGACCGTCGAAAAGGACGTGCTCAGGCCGATCGGTGTCATGCGTCCGTCACCGTTCCGCAGGTTGATGATCTGGTTTGCGGCCGTCAGGCCGACCGCCTTCCCGTCGTTCTTCGCGGTCCCGTCGGGAATCAGCCCGAGCGCCTCGGCGTATTGCGCGCCCAGCGTCGCGGCCTGAGTCGGGAAGTAGTTCACGAGCGTCCGATACGCCGCCTCCACGACCGCCGCGTCGGCAGACGCGCCGGTTGCAGCCGGGATGGGTGCGTTGTACGGCGCGTAGTCGCCCTTGATCGCGACAACGGCGTCGTACACCGCAGCCGATTCGTAGGCCATGTAGATCAGGCCCTCGTTCTGGAACGCACCCGAACCGACCACCGTGTTCTCTGCGATCTTGTTCCACTGCTCGATCGCGTTCCCCGGCGGCAAGGCCGCGGCCGCGTTCTGCGCGGTCCCGGCTATTCCCGTAAAGGCGACGGCTGTGATTGCAATCACCACGGCACGCACGTGCCTCCGCATGACATTCATCTCTCACTCCTTCCGGAACGCTTTTCTCCACTGCCGCCGAGGCTACGAGCCGGCGGACACGCTGCCTATCCAGCCAGCACGGTCATCGAGGGGGTGCTGGCATGCGCCTTCGAGAGAGGGCAGCCTGCTTGACCCGAACGAGCGAATGAAGGACAAATCGACGTCATGCAGGATGGCGACGCGTCGATCGAGGCACAGCTTCGCGCATCGCGCGCAAGGCTGCTTCTGAACGCCGATGCCGAGCGCCGTGCGATCGAGCGCGTGCTGCACGACGGCATCCAGCAGGAGCTCGTGGCGATCGCGGTCAAGCTGCAGCTTGCACGGCGCCTCGCACACTCCGAGCCAACAGCCGCGCAGAGCCTGCTCGACGAGATCGAGCAAGAAGTACGCGACGCGCTCGACGGTGTGCGCGGGGTCTCGGACGAGATCTATCCCTCCGTCCTCGCGGCGCGCGGTCTTGCAGAGGCGGTGCGCGGAGCCGCGGCGGCGAGCGAGGTTGCGGTGCGCATCGAGGCGAACGAGCTCGCGCGGTATCCGCCGGAGCTCGAAGGAGCTATTTACTTCTGCTGCCGGGAGGCGCTGAAGGTCGCGGCGGCGCTCGGAGCGCGGTCGGTCTTTCGCGTCTGGGAGGCGGACCACGCGTTCCACTTCGAGATGGCCGATGGCGGGGGAAGCTCGGACCTCGCCGAATCCGACCTGACAGAGCTACGCGACCGCGTCGAGGCGCTGGGTGGAAGCCTCACGATCGCGCCGGGGCCCGAAGCCGGAACGCGCCTCTATGCAGCCGTCCCCGTAGCTACTAGTCGGCCTCGGCCAGATAGAGGATGACGGCCTTGACGCGCTTGTGAACCGTCGGCTCCCAGCTGATTCCGAGCTTGAGGAAGATCGAGTGGATCACCTTCTCGACCGAAGGCTCGGTGAGGAAGAGCGACTGCCCGATTGCGGCGTTGTTCTTCCCCTCGGCCATCTCGCGCAGAACGTCTTGCTCTCGTGGCGTCAGCTGCGCGAGCGGTGACTCGTCAGGACGCGTCCTCTGCGCGACGAGCGCCTCGACGACCTTGGGATCGATCACCGAGCCACCGGCAGCGACCGTCTGAATCGCGCCGACGAGTTGGTCGAGATCCTCGACACGCTCCTTGAGCAAGTAGGCGCGCCCTTCCGTGCCCGCATCGAGCAGCGCGAGCGCGAACCTCGGATCTGCGTACTGGCTGAGGATGACGACTCCAATCTCCGGGTTCGTTTCTCGAAGTCGGCTTGCCGCTTGGATTCCCTCGTCGGAGCCGGTCGGCGGCATGCGGATGTCGGTGATGACGACGTCCGGATGCTCCGCGTCGACGGCCGCGAGCAGCGAGTCGAGGTCGCCGCAAGTGGCGACCACCTCGACCTCGGGATGCGTCTCGAGCAGGCGCCGCACGCCCTCGCGAACGAGGTAGTGATCCTCGGCGAGCAGGAGACGAATCGACACACCAACCAGGATAAGGCCGGATGGGCCACGTCTCTAGACCAGACGTGTACGCCGGCACCTCGGGTCGACGATGATGACCGAGTGCCGAACGAGCTCGTCCTGATCGTCGACGACAACGCGAAGAACGCGAAGCTCGTACGCGACGTGCTGCGCGTTGCCGGATTCCGCACGGTCGAAGCCGGCAGCGGCGGGGAGGCACTGGCCCTTGCGCTCGAGCATCAGCCTGACGTGATCCTGATGGACATCCGGCTTCCCGACATGGAGGGGACCGATGCCACGCGCCGGCTCAAGGACGACACGCGCACCGCCGGCATCCCCGTGGTCGCGCTGACGTCGTTGACGACAAACGAGAGGTCGTTCCGCGAAGCCGGCTTCGACGGGTATCTCGAAAAGCCGATCAGCGTCGCTGAATTTCCGGAGCAGGTGCGCGGCTACTGCCGCTGAGGGCGCCGGCGCCATCGCAGCCGTGTGCGACTGCGCGCGGCGGACGCAGCCGACCGCCGCGCGCGTCAGAGCTGAACTGATATGGAGCGCCGTTTGTCAAGCGGGTAGCGTGCGTCGCCCAGTCGCTGATTGGGAGGGGGTGGCTGCTCGAGCGGGCGCCGGGCGCGACGACGACGTCGTTGCGGTCAGTCTGACGATGCGGGGATTGGTTACCCCATTGCCCTGCTTTGCGTCGCCGG
>VAXG01000055.1 GCA_005883355.1 Actinomycetota bacterium
CTCAGACCTCGAGGTGCTGGAGGGCGGGAGCGAGGACGAGCGGGCCCAGCTCATCGCGCAGCGCCTCCAGGAGTGGAAGTCGGCCGCGAACGCATTCTGAGCACCGACCCGCGTAGCGTGAGCGACGATCGGGTCAGCCTCTCGATCGCCCGTCGCGAGATCGAAACGTGCTGTCCGGGCGACGCTACCTGCGCTCTCCCTCTGAGGGCTCAGAGATCGCCTCGACCAGCTCACCGGTCTTCTTCTCGTTCTCCCTGAGCGCGATGTCGGCCTGGGCAACGATGCCGACGAGCCTGCCCTTCTCGACAACGGGCAGCCGCCGAACTTGGTGGCGGGCCATGAGTTGGAGCGCCTCTTCGAGGTCTTTGTCGGGCTCAACACTGATGAGGTCCCGAGAGTAGACCTCGCCGACCGTCGTCATCTTAGGGTCTGCGGCCTCGGCGACCACTCTCGTCGTGATGTCTCGGTCGGTGATCATCCCGACAAGCTTCTCGTCGTCGGTTATCGGGAGCGAGCCGATGTGCTCCTCTCGCATCAGTCGCGCGGCCTCGACCACCGACGCCGATTGGCCGATCGAGCGGGGATCCTCGGTCATCGCGTCACGAACGCTCTTCGCCATCGTGCCTCCTCTCCTCTTCATGTGATCTTAGCCCTGTTGCTCTCAGATCGTGAGAGAGGAGGAGGGCGCCGGCCGCTCCGTTGCGCGCGTTCTCGCCGAACTGGTTCTTCCACCCGACTTTCCACGTCTGAGCAGACGGCAAGAAGCCCAATGCGGCGGCTACGAAAAGGCTGCGCCGTGCGGGGCTTTTGCAAAGCCCTCTGACGGACTCTAACCGTCGACCCCCTCCTTACCATGGAACTTCTCAGGCAACCGGTGGCAGCCGCATGATATTCGCCTGGTGCAGCTAACTCGGAGGAGGACCACTGACTATGCCCATGTCGTCGCCCGACTCCAACGTCGAACTGGGCGCACGAGCTTCGAAGCGTTCAACGCCAACGACATCGACTCGTGTCTCGCTGTCCTCGCTCCTGACTTCGTCATGCACCTGGCGGAACTGCCAGAACCCCTGCGCGGACGAGACACCTGGCGAGAGGGCGTTGAGCTGATGAAGGCAGCCTTTCCCGACCTTCACGCCCACATCGAGGACATCATCGCCGCCGAGGATCGCGTCGCGGCACGCCTGACGCTCAGTGGCACACACACCGGCGAGTACCTCGGCTTCCCCCCGACCGGGCGGGCAGTCAAGTACGTCAGCCGCGAGTTCTATCGGGTCGCCGATGGCCTCATCGCCGAGGAATGGATCTGCTCGGACACCGCGAGCCTCTTCCAACAACTCAGCTGAACCTTCGCTGCCGACACACCGCCCGTCCATCACGGGCGCACGCTTGCGACGTCCAGGGACTCAGGCGATCAACCGCCTTTAAGTCAGCGGTCGATGGTGGACATGTTCGCGTCGTTGTGCCGTTCGCCGGTGGCCGGGGTGAGGTCGTTCAGGCGTGCGACCTGCGCCAGGCTGAGAGCGACGCGGTCGGCTGCCGTGTTCTCCCCGACGCGGGAGGCCCGTTTGGTGCCGGGGATGGGAGCGATGTCGTCGCCTTGCGCGAGGAGCCACGCTAGAGCGACCTGGGCCGGTGTGGCGTCGACCTCGGAGGCGACGGCCTCGACCTCGTCGACGATGCGGAGGTTCTTCTCGAGGTTACCCTCGGTGAAGCGCGGGTTGTTCTTGCGCCAGTCGTCGTCGGCGAGCTGCTCGGAGGAGCGGATCGTCCCGGTGAGGAAGCCGTGCCCGAGCGGCGAGTAGGGCACGAAGCCGATGCCCAGTTCGCGCAGCAGCGGTAGCAGCGCGGCCTCCGGATCTCGAGTCCACAGGGAGTACTCGGTTTGCAGTGCGGCGATCGGGTGCACGGCGTGGGCGCGGCGGATCGTCGCCGGACCGGCCTCCGAGAGGCCGATGTGCAGGACCTTGCCCTCGGCCACCAGCTCGGCCAGCGCGCCGACGGTGTCCTCGATCGGCGTGTTCGGGTCAACCCGATGCTGGTAGTAGAGGTCGATGCGGTCGGTACCGAGCCGCTTCAGGGAGCCTTCGACCGCGGTGCGGATGTTGGCCGGGCTGCTGTCGAGGACTCCGGGACCACCGCCGGCGTGCGAGACGAAGCCGAACTTCGTCGCCACGACGACCCCGTCGCGGCGTCCCTCGAGGGCGCGGCCAACGAGTTCTTCGTTCGCGTAGGGGCCGTAGATCTCGGCGGTGTCGATGTGGGTGACGCCCAACTCGACTGCTCGCTGGATGGTGCGGGTCGACTCGGCGTCGCTGCTGGTCGGGTCGAGGTAGTAACCGGACATCGCCATCGTGCCGAGTCCGATGCGCGAGACGTCAAGCCCGCCTAGCGAGATGTGCCTCATGACAACCTTCCTGTCGGATGCGGAGGCGGCGTGATCGCGGCCTCTCACTGCATCCAAGAAAGCACGGGATCGCGTGACGTGAGAGTCCCGGTTGGGAGGGCTACTGGCACAGTCCCCCAATGTCGGGGAGCCGCGTCTAGGCTGATGTCGTGGACACGAAAAAGGAGATCCGAGACTTCCTGACGTCTCGCCGTGCCCGGATCACGCCCGAGCAGGCGGGGCTGCGCTCCTACGGCAGTCGCCGCGTGCCCGGGCTCCGCCGCGAGGAGGTCGCCGTGCTGGCCGGCGTGAGCCTTCCCTACTACACCCGCCTGGAGCGCGGAGACATGAACGGGGTCTCCCAAGGCGTGCTAGAGGCACTAGCGCGGGCGCTGGAGCTCGACGATGCCGAACGTGCGCACCTCTTCGATCTCGCCCGCGCCGCCCAGCCGGCCGTTGCGCGGCCTCGTCGCCGCCAGACCAAGCAGCGCGTCCGGCCCGAGGTCCAATGGACACTCGACGCGATCACCGGCGCGGCCGCGTTCGTGGGCAACCAGCGTCTTGACATTCTGGCCGTCAACCAGCTCGGGCGTGCGCTGTTTTCCGAGCTGTACGCCGCGCCCGCGCGGCCGGTCAACAACGCCCGGTTTGTCTTCCTCGATCCGCGAGCCGAGGTGTTCTATGGCGACTGGGAGCGCGTTGCCGGCGAGTGCGTCGCGATTCTGCGCTGGGCCGCGGGCCGTGACCCGCACGACCGCGACCTCTCAGACTTGGTCGGCGAGCTCGCGACACAGAGCGAGGTGTTCCGCACCCGCTGGGCCGCGCACGACGTGCGCTTCCACAACACCGGTGTCAAGCAGTTCCACCATCCCGTGGTCGGCGAGCTCAGCCTGAGCTACAACCGGTTGGACCTCGCCGCAGACCACGGGCTGACGATCTTCACCTACGCCGCTGAGCCGGGCTCGCGCTCCGAAGCGGCGCTCAACCTTCTCGGTAGCTGGGCGGCCACGGTCGACCGCCCGGAGTCGGCACCGCGATCGACCAAAGCTGACGGCGAGCGGCGCGACACGCAGTCGGCCTGAAGGCGCGCGGCCGATTGACGAGCCGTCGTTCGCCTGTCGAAGTCGTGCGGTCAAGTCGTGTGGGCCTTCGGGCTCGCAGGACTTGGCGTTTTAGGGAGATCGACCCCCTCCTTCTCAGAGGGGAGGTCGTTCGCTAGCGGTGGCTAGGGACGCAACGCTCTTCCTTACCATCGAACGTCTCAGGCAACCGGTGGCAGCCGATGGCAACGGATTTCGCTTGTTTTCGCGGTTTCGGGGCGCGGCCGATTTGCCACTGATTGCCACCGGCCGCAACCAGGGGCCTCCATAGAGGCTCGATAGTTCGGATCCGCGGTGCTACCTCCGTCGTGTAGTGATTGCGGGTGGCTCCGAGTTGGTTTGAGCTCCTCGCATGGGTGGCGCTCGGACTCGGGTTCGCGTCCGCGCTCGTCATCGTCGCCGACATCGTCGTGCTGGGCAACCGGCAGCACATGGCGATCATGGACCTCGCCTTTCCGCTTACCGCCCTCTACATGGGACCGATCGCTCTCTGGGCGTATTTCGCGCGCGGGCGACGAATGTCGCGCAAGCGGATGCACATGCACCCGTCCGGGATGCACGACGGCGAGCCGCGCGACTCGTTGTGGCAGGTGTCGCTCTCGGACAGCCACTGCGGCGCCGGCTGCGTGCTCGGGGACATCGCCGGCGAGTGGATCGTCTGGGCGACCGCCTGGATGATCGGCTCGACGGCGGAGCTCGGCCCCGAATACATCCTCGACCTGCCGCTCGCCTGGATCTTCGGGATCCTCTTCCAGTACTTCGTGATCGCGCCGCTGCGGGGTCAGGTGGGCCAACTGGCGCCGCTGGGGGACGCGATCAACTCGGACACGCTCTCGGTGCTCAGCTTCGAAGTCGGCCTATTCGGCTGGATGGCGCTCGCGCAGTACGTGATCTGGAAGGCGCCGATCGACAGCTCCAGCCACTGGTTCCTGATGCAGATCGGAATGATGCTCGGCTTTGTGACCAGCTGGCCGGTCAACCGCTGGCTGCTGCGGCACGGCATCAAGGAGCCGATGCCGACCTTCTAACAATCTTTGCGGGGCTTTTTGCAGACCCCTCTTGCGGACTCGAACCCTTCGACAGCAAGCCATAGCTCAAGTCGGGCGCCTGCCCAACGCAAAGGGGCGGGGGCCCGACAGCGGTCGCGCGGACGGTCGCAAAGGGCTACAAAACGGCGGCTGATTCCTTCTCGTGGAGTCCGTCGGCCGTGCTCGCTTTCTGTGGGGCACGACGAGGACGGGCCGGGACGGGTGCTGGAGGAGCCTTGGTCAACTAACGCCGCAGGAGGCTCAGATCTCCGCCTTGTGGCGCAGGGAAATACGAACCGAGAGATCGCCGCTCAGTGGTCATTAGTCCGACTAGGTCGAGTACCACCTGCGCAAGGTGTTCCGCAAGCTGGGAGTGAAGTCGCGCACGCAGCTTGCACGCCGTATGGCGTCATGGCCTTCGGGCTCAGTTCAGGAGCGGCGAAGGCGGGATATGCGTCGTGCCGCGAAGGCCGTCGAGGACGAATGCGACCTCGTCGAGGTAGCACCAGCTCCAGTCCTCGCCAGGTTCGAGTGAGCGGATGATCGGGTGCGAGGTCGCCTGATGGTGAGCGGTCGCGTGCCGGTTGGGGGAGTCGTCGCAGCAGCCGACGTGACCGCACGTGAGACAGATCCGTAGGTGCAGCCACTTGCCGCCGTCGCGCAAGCACTCCTCGCAGCCGTCGACGGACGCGGGCAGCTCGCGCAGCGCGACCTCGTCGTGGTGGGTGCAGAGCTCGCTCATCCCACCCGAGCTCCGAGTACTGCGAGGTGCGCGTGGACGAACTGCACGGCCATCGATCCTTCGCCGACGGCGGCGGCGCAGCGTTTGCTGGATCCGGAGCGGACGTCGCCAGCGGCGAAGATGCCGGGCACGCTTGTCTCGAGCAGGTTGTCGGCGCCGGCTGGGTTGCCGGTGAGGATGAAGCCGTCGGCGGCGCGTGCGACGGCGTCGTCGAGCCATTCTGTGCATGGTTGTGCGCCGAGAAAGAAGAAGAGGAAGGCGAAGGGGAGACGCTCGCCGTTCTTGAGCGTGACCTCTTCGAGCCGGCCCTCCGTTCCCTGGAGGGCGGCGATCTCGCTGCGGTCGCGGACGGCGACGCCGTAGCGCTCGAGGTCGCGGATCAGATAGTCGGACATCGTCTCGCTGAGGTCGGCTCGGCGGTGGAGCAGCGTGACGAGGGCGCCGCCGCGGGCGAGCCAGACGGCGGCCTGTCCGGCCGAGTTGCCGCCGCCGACGACGGCGACGCGCGAGGCGCCGCACAGCTGCGCCTCGGGCGGCCCGGCCGCGTAGAACACGCTCACGCCCTCGTAGTCGGCAAGGCCGTCGAGGGGGAGCCGCCGGTAGGCGGCGCCGGTGGCGAGCACGACGGCGCGTGCGGCGATCTCGTGCTCCTCTTCCAGTCGTACGAGGTGTCGTCCGTCACCGGGTTCGAGTGCGATCGCGCGGTAAGGGGTCGCGGGTCGGGCGCCGAACTTGCGCGCCTGGCTGACGGCGCGGCTGGTCAGCTCGGTGCCGCTGATCCCGGCCGGGAAGCCGAGGTAGTTTTCGATCCGGCGCGATGATCCGGCCTGGCCGCCGAGCGCGGTGCCCTCGACGATCAGGGTGTCGAGCCCCTCGGAGGCGCCGTAAACGGCGGCGGCGAGGCCGGCGGGGCCGCCGCCGACCACGAGCAGGTCGACCTCCTCGCGCGGCGCCAGCTCGCGTCCGATCCCGAGCGCGCGCAGCACCTCACCTCGCGTGGCGTGCTGCAGCTCGGCGCCGCCTGGGAGGCGCACGAGCGGCGGCTCCGTTCCGTCCGGCGGTGCGGTCTCGTGCCAGGTGAAGGGGAGTCGGTTGGCGCGGGCGAAGTCGAGCATCTGCATCGTCGCCTCGGAAGAGCGAGGCCCGACGATCTCGAGGCCGATCCCTTGCACGCGCTGGAGCGCCTCCCGGCGGGCGATGAAGGTCGAGAGGACGAGGTCGCTGAGCGGTCCGTCGTCGAACAGGAGCGCGCGTAGCGCGTCGCGGTCGACTGCGACGTAGCGCAGCGGCTTTGTCACGACCGCGGTCAGGAAGACGGTCTGCCCGGAAAGCAGGTTCAGCTCACCGAGGAAACTGGAGGCGCCGTGGCGGATGATCTCGTTGCCGGCCGAATCGAGGATTGCGACCTCGCCCTCGCGGATGGCGATGAACGGATACGTCGCATCCCCCACCGTGAACAGCACGTCGCCGACGCCCGCTCTTCGCTCTTCGCCCGCCGCGGCGAGTGTCGCCAGCTGCGAAGCGGACAGCGAGGGAATGGCAGGAGCTGCCATCGGGCGAGCGTAGCGCGCCGGTGTCAGTCTGCGGCGAGGGCGGCTCGGGCGGCGGCGGCGATGTCCGCATTTGTGTTCGCGTGGCCGGCGATGCCCCAGCCGCCCTCGGGCGACTCCGTGATCAGCACCCAGGTGCGCTCGGCGTAGCCGGGCTCGCCGGCTGCGGCGGCGACGATCTCGGTCAGCTCCCTGACGACGCCGAGCTGCTTGTCGCGGTCGAGGACGTTGATGGGCGTGAGGACTTGGACGCGGATGTAGTTGCCGGCGCCCGCGGCGTTGGCGATTGCTTCGGCGGGGAGATCGTGGATGAAGGCGGCCGTGTTGTCGGAGAAGAGCGGGATCTCCGGTACCTGCTCCCAGCGCATCACGGCTTGCGCGAGGTCCCGCGCGAGTATGTGTCTGTCTGTGAAGGTGCCCTCGGCGGCATAGACGTCGATCATCGGCATGACCGGTCGAGACTGTCATGATGCCGCCGTCCGCGGCATCGCACGATCACGCCATTCTCATTGCGATCTTCGGCGGCTGCGGGCCGTGGCGGGGTAGTCGGTCGCGCGGAAGCACCCATGGACGTGGTCGTTGACCACGCCGACGTTCTGCATGAACGCGTACACACTCGTAGGCCCGACGAAGCGGTATCCCTGCGACTTCAACTGCTTGGCGAACGCTTCCGCCGTTGGGGTCGACCTGGGTAGGTCGGCGAGAGACCGCGGTGCCCGCTTGCGCGTGATCTCGTAGGACTTCGCGAGCGCCACGAGGCTCGGCGATGCGGACGTCATCGCGCGGGCGTTGTCGACAGTCGCCTGGATCTTGCCACGGTTACGGATGATCGAAGCGTCCTGTACCAGCCGGTCGACGTCCCGTGCGTTCATGGCTGCGACCTTGACGACCTCGAAGCCCCGGAATGCCTTCCGGAACGCGTCCCGCTTCCCGAACACGACCGACCAGCTCAGCCCGACCTCGAACACGCCCAGGGTGAGCGCCTCGAATATCGCGGACTCCTCGTAGGTGCGGGTACCCCAGACCTCGTCGTGGTAGCGGCCGAAGGCGGTATCGCCGGCGCCGGCCCAGACGCAGCGTGGCTTCCCGTCGTGCCCGATGATCACGTCGTTGCTCATCCGGCTGTGTCGAGACTGTCACGACGCCGCGGCCCGCGACATCACACGATCACGCCATCTCGTAATCGCGCGCGAGTCGGGCCAGCTCCACGCGCGAGTTGATACCGAGCTTCGAGAACACGTGGCGGAGATGGCTGTTCACAGTGTGCGGCGAGACGAAGAGGCGTTCGGCGACCTCCCGGTTGGTCAGCCCTTCGGCGACGAGCTGTGCGACGGTGAGTTCCGACGTCGTCATCGCCGCCCAACCGCTCGTCTCGGGTTCGGCGGTGACGAGGCGGCGCCGGACGCCGAGCCCGCGCAGGCGGCTGCGGACGCGGCGGGCATCCCAGGTCGCTCCCAGCTCCGTGTAGAGAGCGAGGGTACGGCCGAGGACGTCGATGGCGGCGTCGCGGTCGGTTGCGGTGAGTTCGGCGCCGAGGTCTTCGAGTGCGGCCGCCAGCTCGAGCCGGCGCGGTGTGCCCTCGAAGAGAGCGACCGCCTCGCGGAGATCCGCGTGGTTCCGCTCGAGCAGACCGCGGACATGAGCCGCCGTTGCGGCGATCGAGCCGATGCCGGGGTTCAGCTCCGCTCGCCGCCGGCTGGTGGAGAGCGCGAGCTGCGCGAGCGCGTCGTCTTGTGTGGCAAGTGCGACGCGCGCGAGCAGCACTTCGTCGGCGATGTCGAGTGGGAACCGCGGCAGGATCGCCCGGCCGTCTGGGTCGGCCGGTGCACGCAGCCATCTTCGCGCTGCTTCGGCTTCGCCTTTGGCCATCGCGAAGATCGCGAGCAGCCAGCCTGCGTGGCGCCGCACCGCAGGCGTGCCCTCCTCGAGCATGACCTGCGCGATGTCGCCGAGTCGGCGAGCCTGACGGGTGTCGCCTATATGGATCGCCAGTCGCCCGAGCGCGACGATGCCGGCGGCGTCGAGAACTGCAGCCGCGTGGGTTCCGTCCTCGAGGGCGAAGCGGCCTTCGAGCACAGCCGCTGCCTCGGAGATTCGTCCAGTCCGCAGGAGCATTCGGCCGTGCCAGGTTTCGAACATCTGATAGGCCCAGCCCTGCTGGTCGCGCTGGGCGGCGGCGAGACCGTCGGCCGCGATCGCGAGCGCCTCCTCGTAGCGATCGGCAATGCTAAGCAGCTCGCCGTGCCACATGTGCGCGAGCCGCAGGCGCTGGTCGTCGCCGGCGAAGATCCCGTCGCGATAGGCCGCGGTGATCAGTTCGTGTGATGGTCCGAATCGGTCGTCGGTGTACTCGAGCGCGCTTTCGGCGACGCGGAGTGTGAACGTCGCTCGCGCGTCGTCGGCGGACTCGACCGTTGCACGCGTCTCCTCGAGCACTGCACGCGCCTCGTCGAGGCGACCGGCGGTGACGAGGTTGTGGAAGAGGCAGGCGAGGTGGCGGGCGCGTACGGTTTTGGGGAGGTCCGGGAGATTCAGGGCGAGGCGTCCAGCCCCGATCCTGATCTCGGGCGAGATCGCGAACATGCCGGCGATGCTGAGGCGGACTTCTGCCTCCTGCAGGGCGGGGAGCGTCTCCCGGAGGGCGCGGTCGGCGAACGCAATCGCCTGCTCGCTGTTGCCGGTGATGTGCAACGCGATCGCCGTCGTGCCGACGATCTCCCCGCGCTGTGGATGGTGGGCCGGTGCGATCTCGAGCGCGCGTTGTCCGAACTGTGCGGCGGTACCGGGATCGGTCGTGACCAGTGCCTTTGCGGCGTCGAGCAGCGTTGCGATCGCCACCTCGTCACCGACCTCCGCGCTGGCGGCGAGTTGCACAGCAACTTCGACCGGCAGGGCGCCGGCTTCGAGCAGGACAACGGCGGCCTGGCGGTCGAGCGCGCGGCGGGCGGTTACCGGCACGCTGGCGCGCACCGCCTCGCGTGTGAGGTCGTGCCAGAACGCGAGGTTCTCGTCGCGCTCGACGAGCAGGTTCGCCTCGAGGAGCTCCCCGACCGGTGCGAGCAGCTCCGAGGCGGGCCGCCCGAGGGTGCGCGCCAGCTGGTCGAAGGTGAACGTGCGGCCGAGCGAGGCGGCGACGGTCACGGCGTCGCTTGCCTCGTCGGAGAGCCGCCCGAGCCGCTCGCGCATCTTCTCGTGTACGCGGTGGGGAAGCCGGCCGTCGATCAGCTCGGCGCGGCCGTCGACGACGCGGATCCGCTCCTCTTCTTGCAGTCCGAGGAGCGTCTCGACGACGAGGAACGGGCTACCTTCGGCTTCCGCCAACTGCTTCAGGATCGACTGATCGGGCTGCGCGGCGAGCATGTCCGTGGCCAGCTGCACGACCGCATCGTCATCGAGCGGGCCAAGTGTGACCGTGCGCGCCCCCTCTTGCTTCAGCTGTTCGAGCGCGAACACGAGCGGTGTCGCTTCGCGCGGCGGGCGTAGAGCGATTACCCAGGCGATCGGCAAGCCCATCAGTCGCATCGGCAGCATGCGTATCGCCGCGACCGTTCCGCTGTCTGCCCAGTGGGCGTCGTCGATCGAGATCAGCAGCGGGGACTCGAGCGCTGCGCGCTCGAGCAGCTGCTGCAGGTCGCGCAGCAGCCAGAACCGTTGCTCGGGCTGCGCATGAAGAGTGCTGAGCTCGCCGGGGTCGAGGAGCGGCTCGGCTCCGTCGAACAGCGCCGTCAGCAGTGCTGCCACCTCGACCACCGCCTCGCTCGGATCGGCGGCGCTGCTGCCGACTCTGATGCCGAGGCTGCGAGCGATCGCGGCGACCTCAGCGAGCAGTCGGCTCTTGCCCATGCCGGCGGCACCATCGACGACGACCACCGATTCGGTCCCATCGGAGAGACGTTCGAGTTCGTTTCGAATCAGCGCGAGTTCCGCGTCGCGTCCCTGGAACTCCCGGGCGGGGACTGTCGGCATCGGCTCCTCCGAGCGAGCATACCCCAGGCCTCTCGAGCAGCTTTCAAATCGCAGGATCGTGCGATGCGCGCCGTCGCCGGTTTGACGACACTCGCCGTTCCATAACTCGGAAGAAAGGAGTTGGTGCAGTGAACGGCCAGCCGAACATCGTTCTCGTCCATGGCGCCTGGGCCGACGGCTCCTGCTGGAGCGGCGTCATCGAACGCCTCCAGGCAGACGGCTTCCATGTCCGAGCGCCGCAGTTCCCGCTCAGCTCGCTTGCCGACGACGTCGCACGGCTGCGCCAGGTGCTTGAGTTCCAGAACGGCCCGACGATCGTCGTCGGACACTCCTACGGCGGTCAGATCATCACCGCGCTCGGCGCAGACGCTCCAAACGTCGTCGGCCTTGTCTACATCGCCGCGTTCGGCCTGGACGAGGGTGAGTCGCTCGGGGCGCTTCTCTCGCAGGGGCCGGTCACGCCGGCCCTCGAGCATCTCTTCACCGACTCCCGCGGCTTCGGCTGGCTCTCGGAAGACGACTTCGTCAACCACTTCGCCGCCGACGTCGAGCGGGCCCAGGCAAAGGTCATGTATGCCGTACAGCAGGCGCTGGCATCCACGGCCTTCACCGACGTCATGGGCGTCCCCGCCTGGACGTCACTGCCGTCGTGGTACCTCGTCGCGCAGGACGACGAGGCCCTCCCGCCGGACGCCGAGCGCATGTTCGCGTCGCGGATGGGCGCGACCACCGTCGAGATCCCGTCGAGCCACGTCGCGATGGTCTCCCATCCGGCCGAGGTCGCGGACCTGGTCGAGAAGGCGGCCGATGCGGTCGGGGCCGTGGCCGCCCGCTGATGCGCCTACAAGAAGGAACTGTCGAATGACAGTCACGGAAGAACAGACGCCGCCCGAAACACGAATGAGATACACCGACACTTCGACTCGACGAATCGCGGCCGACAACGCCATCGAGTACGCGTACCGCGAGCTCGGCGAAGGCGAGGTGCCGCTGATCCTGTTGCAGCACTTCCGCGGCAACCTCGACAACTGGGACCCCGCGCTCATGGACGCGCTCGCTGCGGATCGACGCGTGGTCGCGTTCGACAACGTCGGCGTCGGCGCCACGACCGGTCGAACGCCGAACACCATCGAAACAATGGCCCACGGTGCGATCGCGTTCCTAGAGGCGATGGACTTTCAGCGGGTCGATCTGCTCGGCTTCTCGATCGGCAGCTTCGTCGCGCAAGAGATTGCGCTCATCCGCCCCGACCTGCTGCGGCGTGTCGCACTCGCGTCCTCAGCACCGCAGGGTGCAGCGGGGATGCACGGCTGGGCGCCGAAGGTGATCGCCGCGGTGGGTCAGCCGGAAACGAGCCCGCAGGGATACCTCGACGTCTTCTTCGCCCCCACGGAGACGAGCCGCGAAGCAGGCCAACAAGCTGCCGGACGCATCTTCGGGGGAAGGGCTACCGACCGCGACGAGCCGACGACGTGGCAGACCCGCCAGGCGCAGTACGACGCCGTGTGCGCCTGGGGCATCCCCAACCACTCGCTGCTCCAGCGAGTCGCCGCGATCGAGCTCCCGGTGTTCGTGGCCAACGGAGACAGCGACCCCATGATCCTCCCGCGCTACTCGCACCTGTTGGCCGGGCTCCTCCCGAACTCGAGGGTCACGATCTACCCTGACTCGGCCCACGGCTTTCTCTTCCAGCACCACAGCCAGTTCGCTGCCGACGTGCACTCCTTCCTCCAGGCGGCGACTGATGACGAAACCCGGGGCACGAGTCCGTAGACGTCCGCGCCCGCTCTTTTGCGTCCGGTCGCCACCGGTTGCAACCACTGGAGCCGCCATAAGGGCTCCACCGAGAAGTTCGTCGGGTGAGACCGGGGCGGCTCTCATGAACGTTTCATCTGGGCTTCGTAGCGTCAGGAGCTCGATCCCCCAAAGGAGAGGAGCCCAGGATCGACGCGGGGGTCATTGTCAGTGCGATCGAAAGGACGGTCCGGATGACACGTCGTGCTACCAACTCCAAGGCACGGATGAACCGAGCACTCGTGCTGCCGGTGGTGGGAGTGGCGCTCATCGCGGCGGCTCTGGTGCTTGGTGCCGGCCCCTCGACCGCGGGAAAGCCGAAGCCGCCGTCGTGGGCGCTTCACGGGAGCTACGCCCCGAAGATCGACCCCGCGAACTTTGTGGCCGCGGTGGACAATCGCTACTTCCCGCTCAAGCCCGGCACGGCGTTCCACTACCAGGGCTTCAAAGGCAAGACCCGGCAAATCGACGACATGGTCGTTACCCGGCAGACCATTCGGATTCTGGGGGTGACGTGCACTGTCGTGCGCGACACGGTCTCGCAGCATGGGAAACCACTCGAGCGAACGTTCGACTGGTACGCGCAGGACAAGCAGGGCAATGTCTGGTACATGGGGGAGGACGCCCTAGAACTCCAGAACGGCCGATTCGTCCGCGCAAGTGACTCCTGGAAGGCTGGGGTCAAGGGAGCAAAGCCGGGGATCATCATGCGGGGTAACCCGAAGCCGAACGAGGTGTATCGGCAGGAGTACTACCCGCCCGGAGGGGCGCTGGACCAGGGGCGCGTGCTCGGGCTGGGCGTGAGCGTGAAAGTGCCGTATGGGACCTTCACGAAGTCGCTCGCCACAATCGAGTGGAGCCCGGTCGAGCCGCAGTTTGAGAAGAAGTACTACGTGGCTGGAATCGGCGAGGTCAAGGAGCAGGTGACCCAGGGCGGCAACGAACGGTTCGAGCTGGTCAGCTTCACACGGGGCTGAGCGCGAGTCCCGCCTCGGGGCGTCTGGGCCCCGCGCCGATCGCGCACGCGATCAAGGAGAGCTCTGATGCCGGAAGCGACGATCTGGGCGAGCCTGTCCTTGTGAGCACGACCACGGTTCTGATCGTCGCCGGGGCCTCTTTGGCGTGGCCCTGTTTCGGGCCGGTGGCCGGTTTCGGCGGCGACGCGGGCGAACGACCGGCCTCGCCAGTTAGAGGCGCGGCTTGGGTCGGCGTGCTTTGCCTGTCCCGGCCAGCCTGAACGTAGCGACATAGAATCCGGTGTCGACGAAACCAAAAGGAGGCGAGATGGCGGTTGGAATCCTGACGGCAGCGCCCGAGTTCACGAAGCAGATCTACGACGACGTCACCGAGAAGATGTTTGGACACGCCTCCCCGATGCGGGAAGACGAGGCGCCGGAGGGGCTGATCGTCCACAGTGCCGGCCAGGGCGAGCAGGGCTACTACGTCTACGACATCTGGGAGTCGCGTGAGGCCTTTGAGCGCTTCATGGAGGAGAAGCTCGGCCCGGCGCTCGGAGAGGTCATGGGCGGCCCACCGCCTGAAGGCGGAGCGCCGCAGTACTTCCCGATCGACGTGCTGATCATCCCGCACTGAGCCCCGACGCCAAGTGATCGGCCCCGATCACCGTGCATAGCGCCACGCACTACTTGGGGTGGGTCCCAATAGCAACGGCGGTCGCGACGTGGCCAGAGCTGCTGCCAGCAGCACGTGGACACTGCCAAATCCGCACAAGTGGCGTAGATTGTCTCTGCGGCAAGTCCTGCAAAGGGGAGAGGATGAGGCGGCTAATCCTGCTCGTGCTCGGCCTCGCGGCGGCGCTCGCGCTTGTACCAAGCGCTGCCGTCGCCGACAGCCCGGCGGTAGCCGAGCGATCTCGTCCAAAGTGTTGACTTCTCCATCTCGGCGTTCTCTTTCCCCTGTCCCGAGCAGCTCTCGTTTGCTGGCTCTCGAGCGGCCACTCTCGCGACGACGTTTTCTGGTCGCCGCCGGTGCGGGCGCTGCATCGCTCGCATTTCCCAAGCTCGCGTCGAGCGCACGAGGTGTCCCTCCCGGAGGCAGCGTCGTCTTCCGGTGGAACGAGGCGTACCTGCAAGGCGTGCGCAACGCAAAGCTGGGTCCACCGATGGTGGCTCGGGCGCTCGCGATTGCGCACACGTGCATCTACGACGCATGGGCGGCATACGACAACAAGGCCGTTGGCACGCGGCTCGGAGGCTCACTGCGGCGGCCGGCCAAAGAGCGCACGCTCGCGAACACGAATCAGGCGATCAGCTTTGCCGCCTACCGGGCGGCCGTCGATCTCTTTCCGGGCAGCGCCTCGTCGGTCTTCGATCCGCTGATGCTCAGCCTGGGCTACGACCCTGCGGACCGTTCGACCGACACCTCGACGCCCAATGGAATCGGCAACGTCGCCGCCCAGGCCGTGCTCGACTTGCATCACCGCGACGGGGCCAATCAGCTCGGCGACGAACCCGGCGGCGTCGCCGGCGTTTCCTACTCCGACTACACCGGCTACGTTGCGGCGAACGAGCCGATGGATATCCGAGTGCCGTTCGACCCGGCAACCGTTCATGACCCAAGCGTCTGGCAGCCGCTGCGCTACCTGGACGGCACTGGGACCCTGGTTACCCCGGGATTCGTCGGCGCTCAATGGCAGCACGTCACGACCTTCGCCGTCCGGCCGGGATCGCTGCGCTTCTCCACGGGCCCGGCCAGGTACGGATCGCCCCAATACCGTGCGCAGGCGCAGGCCCTGCTCGACATCAGCGGCGGTCTGACTGACGAGCAGAAGATGATCGCCGAGTACTGGGCGGACGGTCCTCGTTCGGAGCTTCCACCCGGACACTGGAATCTGTTCGCGCAGTACGTCTCACGCCGCGATCACCACGGCGATCACGAGCATGGACTCGAGCGAGACGTGAAGCTCTTCTTTGCGCTCACGAACGCCGTGTCCGATGGGGGCTGTTGCGCGTGGGATAACAAGCGTGCCTTCAACTCCGTTCGTCCCATCACGGCGATTCGCACACTCTTCGGCGGCCAGATGGTGCGCTCCTGGGCCGGCCCGTACCAGGGCACGAAGCTCATCGACGGTGCGACTTGGTTTCCCTACCAGCCGACAACATTTCCGACGCCACCGTTCCCGGAGTACTCGTCCGGGCACAGCAACTTCAGCGCCGCCGGCGCGGAGATCCTCAAGCGCTTTACGCATGCCGACCGCTTCGGCGCCTCGGTGACGCTCCCGGCCGGCAGCTCGAGGGTCGAACCCGGAGCCGTTCCGAGGAGGGACCTCATGCTTTCCTGGTCGACGTTCTCGGACGCGGCTGATCAGGCGGGGATCTCGCGGCGCTACGGCGGCATCCACTTCGAGCAAGGAGATCTCGACGCTCGCGCCACCGGCCGGATAGCTGCTCGGCTCGTGTGGGAGCGGGCTCGGGATTACTGGGAAGGAGGCTAGTTCGCGGGATTTGCCTGCCACAAAGTGGGTAGTAGCCTTGTTACTGCGGAGAGAAGGGGGGAGAGCATGAAGCGACTCGTTGCCGCGCTCGCGGGCTTGACCGCGGCCTGCGCACTCGTTCCTGCCGCGACGGCCGCCACTCCGGCGGTCGTGAACGGCGGCGGTAGAGGCTTTGCCGAGGGCCGAACGTTCTCGCAGTTCGGCTTCAACGTGACGCGCTCGGCCGACGGCTCTGTGCAAGGACACTTCAACTGCCTGATGGCTGGGTCGTCGCAGTTTCCGGGCTTCACGCTGATGGCTGTGCGGGGGGAGGTGACGAGAGCAAGCATCGGCGCGAGCGCCGCGAGCTTCGACGGCGTCGGCATGTTTCTAGCACCCGGTGTCTTCGACAAGTCCGCGGCCACCTTCCACGTTGAGGTGACGGCGGGCGGACCTGGGGTGGGGACCCTGCACTTGACGCTGCTCACGCCGTTCGTCTTCGATCTACCGATCGAGCATGTCCTCAACGGCCAGATCAGCATCCACTAGCGAAATGCACGAAGTGAAAGGAGGCAACATGCGACGCAACAGACGGTCCTTGCTTCTCGGCGCCGTCCTGGCGCTAGCCGCCGCGCTGATGCTCCTTACGACCTTTGCCTCAGCCTCCTCTGGCGGGGCTCAGCACGTTCGGTGGGACATCATCAGCATCCCCGGCGGAACGCCGGGCCCCGGGGCCCATGTAAACCCCGGCGGTCATGCGTCTGCCAGTGCCGCCAACGGTGGTGACACGATCACGCTCATGGGCTCCGGCACATTCGTCGCGCCCGCGAGCGGCGGAGGGTCGGGTGCGGCGACCGGAGGTGGCACCTGGTCGGCCTCCGGCGGTGGGAACGGCACGTACACGGTCACGGCGCTGGTCAGCTGGGAGAACGCGGGCGCGCAGACCGATATCGGTCTCATCTCCAGCATCGACGAGGGCACGGCGACGAACGGCACCGCCGTGCTCGCGATCGCGTTCTCGGACGGGAGCCAGGGCGTCCTCACCGTGGGTTGTCACGGGCCTGGTGCGCCGGCCGGAATCTTCGAAG
>VAXG01000056.1 GCA_005883355.1 Actinomycetota bacterium
TCCGCGATGACCTCTTCGAGGACGTCCCAGACCTCCTCCGTCATCGAGTCGACGTACTTCTTCGCCGCCTTGATGTTCTGCACGGACTTCCGCTCGACGAGCCGGCTCATGATGAACGGCTTGAAGAGCTCGAGCGCCATCAGCTTCGGCAGGCCGCACTGGTGCAGCTTCAGGCTCGGCCCGGAGACGATCACCGAGCGGCCCGAGTAGTCGACGCGCTTGCCGAGCAGGTTCTGCCGGAACCGGCCCTGCTTGCCCTTGAGCATGTCGGACAGCGACTTCAGCGGACGATTGCCGGGGCCCGTGACCGAGCGGCCGCGGCGGCCGTTGTCGAACAGCGCGTCGACGGCCTCCTGCAGCATGCGCTTCTCGTTGTTGACGATGATCTCGGGCGCGCCGAGGTCGAGCAGCCGCTTGAGGCGGTTGTTCCGGTTGATGACGCGCCGGTACAGGTCGTTGAGGTCGCTCGTTGCGAAGCGGCCGCCGTCGAGCTGCACCATCGGGCGCAGCTCCGGCGGGATCACCGGCACGGCCTCGAGGATCATCCACTCGGGCTTGTTCTCCGAGGTGATGAACGCGTTGACGACCTTGAGCCGCTTGATCGCGCGCTGCTGCTTCTGACCCTTCGACGTACGGATCGTCTCGCGGAGAAAAGCAGCCTCGGCCTTCAGGTCGAGGTCCTTGAGGAGGTCACGAATCGCCTCCGCGCCCATGCCGCCGCGGAAGTACACGCCGAACCCGTACGGAGACCCGAACCGGTCCTTGAGCTCGCGGAACAGCTGCTCGTCGTTGACGATGAGCTTCGGCTCGAGGTCCTTGAAGAGGAGCCATGTCTGCTCGAGGCGGTTGACCGAGTCGACCGACGCATCGCGCGCATCGCCCCGGCGCGACTCGATGTCGAGGTACATCTCGCGGACCTTCAGGGCCCACTGGATGATCGCGTCGAGATCCTCCTTCTGGATCTTCCCGTCCGTCCGGAGGCAGAGGTCGTTCGTCAGCTCGCGGATGTCCTGCTCGCCGTCCCACGTGTCGACCACGTCTGCGAGCAGCCCGTTGCCGAGCTCGCGCGAGCGGTCGAGGTTCTTCATGTCGACACCCTCGACGAACTTGGCGTCCTCCTCGGCGATCTCGTCGCCGTCGAGGAGCGCGTCCAGGATGCGGTTGATGTGCTTCGAGATTGCGCCCTTCTTCGCGCCGGTCGCCTTGGCCTGCTGCTTGAAGAGCGTCTCGAGCCCGTTGAGGATCTGCTCGGCAGCCGAAGCCACGTTCTCGAGCTCACGCGGCGTGAGCTTGCGGTCGTCGCGAATCGCCGCATTGCGAACGAGCTCGCGGATCTTCTTCGAGTCCTCCGTCGTGATCTGCCCGACGAGGTCGGGGAACATCTTGCCGGCGAGGTCGCGCGCCTCCTCGAGCGGCGGCATCGCCTGCTCCTCGGCCCAGTTCGACAGGCCGCGGGCCCAGAAGTCGTCGTCCTCGTCGAAGCCCTTGTCCTTGCCTTTGGCGAAGTAGTCGCGGCGCCGCTTGAGGCGATCCTCGAGCGCAGCAAGTGCCTCCTCGCGGTCGACCTCGATGCGCTCGGCCTCGGCCTTGACCTTGTCCTCGAGGTCGTTCAGGTCCTTCTTCCGCGCCGCGACGTCGACCGCGGTCACGATCGAGGCGGCGAAGTAGAGGACCTTCTCGAGCTCGCGCGGTGCGATGTCGAGGAGATAGCCGATCCGGCTCGGCACACCCTTGAAGAACCAGATGTGCGAGACGGGCGCGGCCAGGTCGATGTGACCCATGCGCTCGCGCCGGACTTTCTGCCGCGTCACCTCGACGCCGCAGCGCTCGCAGATGATGCCCTTGTAGCGGACGCGCTTGTACTTGCCGCAATAGCACTCCCAGTCCTTGGTCGGACCGAAGATGCGCTCGCAGAAGAGACCGTCGCGCTCGGGCTTGAGCGTGCGGTAGTTGATCGTCTCCGGCTTGGTGACCTCGCCGGAGGACCAGTCGCGGATCTGCTTGCTCGAGGCAAGCCCGATGCGAATGGCGTCGAATTCGTTGATGTCGATCAAAGTGCTCCTCTTCTCCCTAGTCCTCTAGTTCCAGTTCTGGTTCTGCAAGTGCCGGTGCCTCTTCCTCGTCGTCGCCGTCGGCGTCGGCGTCGCCGTCTGCCGGCACCTCGACGTCCGTCAGGTCGCCGAGCGCCTCGTCGTTCGGAAGGGCGATCTCGCCGTCTTGGTCGACCCGCTCCTGACCCTCCTCGGCCTCCTCGGCCGTGGGCTGGCGGCCGACCGCGCGCAATGAGCCCGGCGAGAGATCGATGCCGAGCTCCTCAGCGGCGCGCAGGAGCTCGTCGTCCTCCTCGCGCACCTCGACGGTCGTGCCTTCGTCGGAGAGCACGTTGACGTCGAGCGCGAGCGACTGCATCTCCTTCAGCAGCACCTTGAAGCTCTCGGGGATGGACGGCTCCGCGATGTTCTCGCCCTTCACGATCGCCTCGTACGCCTTCACGCGCCCGACCGTGTCGTCGGACTTGATCGTGAGCATCTCCTGGAGCGTGTACGCAGCGCCGTAGGCCTCGAGCGCCCATACCTCCATCTCGCCGAAGCGCTGACCGCCGAATTGGGCCTTGCCGCCCAGCGGCTGCTGGGTGACGAGCGAGTACGGGCCGGTCGAGCGGGCGTGGATCTTGTCGTCGACGAGGTGCAGCAGCTTCAGGATGTACATGAAGCCGATCGTCACCTTCGACTCGTAGGGCGCCCCCGACTTGCCATTGAAGAGCCGCACCTTGCCGGAGACCTTGCGGCCGACAGGTCGGTTCTGGTCGACGACGAACTTGATCGGAGAATCGGGGTTCGCATTCACCCACGAGACGAGCGCCTCGTCCACGTCCTCCTCGGTTGCGCCGTCGAACACCGGAGTCGCCACCGAGTGCGGGTTGTCCGCCGCGATCGGCTTGCTCGACATCCCGTTCGGGCCGGCGCCTTCCTCGGCGAAGACGCCGTGCGCGGCCGCCCACCCGAGGTGCGTCTCGAGGATCTGGCCGATGTTCATCCGGCTCGGCACGCCGAGCGGGTTGAGCACGACGTCCACCGGACGGCCGTCCTCGAGGAACGGCATGTCCTCTTCCGGCACGATCTTGGCGATCACGCCCTTGTTCCCGTGGCGACCGGCGAGCTTGTCGCCTTCCGCGATCTTGCGCTTCTTCGCGACATAGACGCGAACGAGCTCGTTCACGCCCGGCGACAGGTCGTCGCCGTTCTCGCGCGAGAACGTCTTCACGTCGATGACCTTGCCGCCCTCGCCGTGTGGGACCTTGAGGGAGGTGTCGCGCACCTCACGCGCCTTCTCCTTGAAGATCGCGCGGATCAGCTTCTCCTCCGCGGTCAGCTCGGTCTCGCCCTTGGGCGTGACCTTGCCGACGAGCAGGTCGCCGGAGGCGACCTCTGCGCCGATGCGAACCACGCCGCGGTCGTCGAGGTCCTTGAGGGACTCCTCCGAGCGGTTCGGGATGTCGCGCGTGATCTCTTCGTCGCCGAGCTTCGTCGAGCGGGCGTCGATCTCATACTCGTGGATGTGGATCGAGGAGAGGACGTCCTCCTTGACGAGCCGCTCCGAGATCACGATCGCGTCCTCGAAGTTGTAGCCCTCGAACGGCATGAACGCGACGAGCAGGTTCGCGCCCAGCGCGAGCTCGCCCATGTCGGTGGAGCTTCCGTCCGCCAGCACCTGCTCCGCGCCGACCCTGTCGCCGAGCGAGACGATCGGCTTGTGGTGGATCAGCGTGCCCTGGTTCGAGCGCATGAACTTCGTCAGCGGGTACTCGTCCTTGCCGTCCTTCGTCTCGACGGTGATGTGCCCCGCGTCGACGTCGATGACCGTGCCGGCGCGCTGGGACAGCACCACGTCACCGGTGTCGATCGCGGCGCGATACTCGAGGCCGGTGCCGACGATCGGTGCCTGGGCGATCATCAGTGGCACCGCCTGCTTCTGCATGTTCGCGCCCATCAGCGCGCGGTTCGCGTCGTTGTGCTCGAGGAACGGGATCAGCGCGGTCGCGACGGAGACGATCTGGGCCGGCGCGACGTCCATGAACTGGATGTCCTTGGGGTCGGCCGTGACGGCCTCGCCCTCGCGTGAGCGGCAGAGCACCTGCTTGTCGATGAAGCGCCCGGTCTTCTCGTCGACGATGGCACTGGCCTGGGCGATCGTGAACTGGGCCTCCTCGGCCGCGTCGAGATAGATGATCTCGTCGGTCACCTTGCCGCCCACGACCTTGCGGTACGGAGTCTGGATGAAGCCGAACTCGGACACGGTCGCCATCGAGGCGAGCGAGCCGATCAGGCCGATGTTCGGCCCCTCGGGCGTCTCGATCGGGCACATGCGCCCGTAGTGAGTCGGATGCACGTCGCGCACCTCGATCGGCGCGCGCTCGCGCGTGAGCCCGCCCGCGCCGAGCGCCGACAGGCGGCGGCGGTGCGTCAGGCCGGAGAGCGAGTTCGTCTGGTCCATGAACTGCGACAGCTGCGAGGAGCCGAAGAACTCCTTCATCGCCGCCACGACAGGCCGGATGTTGATGATGGTCTGCGGCGTGATCGTGTCCACGTCCTCGGTGGTCATCCGCTCGCGGACGACGCGCTCCATGCGATAGAGCCCGACGCGGAACGCTTCCTGGATCAGCTCGCCGACCGTGCGCAGGCGCCGGTTGCCGAAGTGCTCGTACTCGTCGAGCTCGCTTCGGATCGGATCGCGATGAAGGACGATCGCATCGGCCGCGTAGTCCTTCGAGTCTTCCGGGACGCCGAGCACCGTCGGCAGATCGACGAGCCGCTTGACGAGCGAGAGGATGTCCTCCGTCGTCAGCACGCGCGTGTCCTCGGGGACGTTGACCCCGAGCCGCTGGTTGAGCTTGTACCGCCCGACCTTCGTCAGGTCGTAACGCTTCGGGTCGAAGAAGAGCGCCTTGAGCAGGTTGCGCGCGTTGTCGAGCGTCGGCGGCTCACCCGGGCGCTGCTTCTTGAACACCTCGATGAGGGCCTCCTCCTCGCGGGTTGAGGGATCCTTCTCGAGTGTGTTGACGATGTAGATCGAGTTGTTGAAGAGCTTCAGGATCGCCTCGTTGGACGAGGTGTCGAGCTTGAAGCCGGTCGTCGGATCCTCCTCGGGAAGCGCCCGGAGCAGGGTCGTGATCGGGAGCTTGCGCTTCCGGTCGATGCGGGCGTAGACGATCCCCTTCTTGTCGATCTCGAGCTCGAGCCAGGAGCCGCGCGAGGGCATCAGGTTCGCCGTGAAGACCTGCTTCGTGGCGTCCTTCGGCTCCATCAGATAGGCGCCCGGGCTGCGGACGAGCTGCGTCACGATCACCCGCTCGGTGCCGTTGATGATGAAGGTGCCCCACTCGGTCATCATCGGGAAGTCCCCCATGAAGACCGTCTGCTCGCGGATCTCGCCCGTCTCCTTGTTCACGAAGCGGACGGTCATCGAGAGCGGTGCCTGGTAGGTCAGGTCCTTTTCACGGCATTCCTTGATCGAGAACTGGGGCTCTCCGAACTTGTAGGCCCCGAACTCGACGGCGAGGGTGCCGGTGTAGTCCTCGATCGGCGAAATGTCGTCGATCGTCTCGCGAAGGCCTTCGTCCAGGAACCACTGAAACGAGGCCTTCTGGATGTCGATCAGGTTCGGAAGGTCGAGGACGTGCTTGAGGCGCGAGAAAGTGGTGCGCGCGCTGGGCGCAGCGACCTTGGTCGTCAAGAGATGAAGCCTCCCTTAAAAATGTGGTTCGAGAACTGGAACGGCGGGCGGACGGGCATGGACAGCGGTATAGCGGCGCAACCCGCCAGGGTACCCGACCACTGCGCTTCTGCGCAAGGGGAACCCTGCGGAATCCGCCGAATGCTGGTGGGCAGTGTAGCGCGCCTCGCCGCAGAAAGCCAAGAGGGCCCGTTCGGGGCCCTCTTGGCCAAGCTCCTGACGGCGAGGAGCCGCGGACTAGTTGACCTCGACGGTCGCCCCCGCTTCCTCGAGTTGGGCCTTGATCGAGTCGGCCTCGTCCTGGGGAACCCCCTCCTTGACCGGCTTCGGAGCCGAGTCCACGAGGTCCTTCGCCTCCTTCAGGCCGAGACCGGTGATCGCCCGGACGACCTTGATCACCTGGATCTTCTGGCCACCGGCCGCGGTGAGGACGACGTCGAACGCCGACTTCTCCTCCGCTGGGGCACCGTCGCCACCGGCTCCCGTGGCGCCCGGCGCGGCAACCGCGACCGGAGCGGCGGCGGTGATGCCCCATTCGTCCTCGATCTTCTTCTTCAACTCGACGAGCTCGAGCACGGTCATCTTGCCGAGCTCGTCGAACACCTTGTCGGTCGCGCTAGCGGCCATTACTGCTCCTCCTGTTCTTGCTCCGATTCGGATGCTGACGCATCCGAATCGGGTGGATTTTCGGTTGGCGTTACAGCTTCTGCTTCGGATTCTGCTGCTGCCTCGGCCTCGGGAGCCGAGGCTGCCGAGGTGTCGCCCTGAGCTTCGAGCTGCTCGATCCGGGCGTCGATCAGGCCGTACAGATCCTGGAGCGGCGCCGTGAATAGGGCGACGATCCCCGTGAGCGGGGCGATGACCGTCGCCAGCACCTGGCCGCGCAGGACGTCGAGCGGGGGCAGCTTCGCGAGGGACTCGATCTCGGCGGCCTCGATCGGCCGGCCCTCGAGCATTCCCCCACGGATGTCGAGCACACGGGTATCGCGCGCGGCGTCCACCAGGGCCTTCGCAACGGCGACCGGATCCCCGTCGGATTCGAGGAACGCGATCGCTGTCGGCCCCTCGAGCAGTGCGAGGAGCGTGTCCGACCCGGCGGCCTCCGCCGCACGCTTCGTGAGCGTGTTCTTCACGACGGCGAAGCGCGCGCCGTGCTCGATCAGCTTGGAGCGGAGCTCGTCGATCTGCGGCATGGTCAAACCGCGGTAGTCCGCCACGAGCAGCGTCTCGGTCGAGCGCAGCCGCTCGGTCAACTCGGCGACAACTCGCTCTTTGTCCTCTTTCTTCACCAACTCACCTCCTCGAAACGAATCGAGCCCGCACACAGGCGGGCTCGCTGAAGGAGGGAAACCTCTTCACCGATCCGCCTCGACTGGGCTTCTGCTCTCTCGAGCCGCCAGCTGTCTCAGGCGACGGGCTTTGACTAGGCCGGAATTGCTTCTTGCTGTGACTCCTCCAACTCTTCGACGATGCCCCGGGTCTTCGCGGTGTCGACCCGGATGCCTGGGCTCATGGTAGTCGCGAGCGTGATCTGCCTGATGTAACGGCCCTTCGCGGCCGCCGGCTTCGCCTTGACGATCTCGTCGAGGAGCGCCGCGTAGTTCTCGACGAGCTGGCGCTGGTCGAAGCTCTTCTTGCCGATCGCGACGTGAACGCACGCGCCGCGGTCCGTCCTGTACTCGAGCTTCCCCGCCTTGGCGTCCCTCACGGCCTTCGCCACGTCCATCGTCACCGTCCCGGTCTTCGGGTTCGGCATCAGGCCCCGGGGGCCGAGGATGCGGCCGAGCTTGCCGACGTTCCCCATCTGGTCCGGCGTGGCGATCGCGACGTCGAAGTCGGTGAAGCCTTCCTCGACCCGCTTGGCCAGATCTGCCGAGCCGACGACGTCGGCGCCGGCCTCCTGCGCCTCCTTGGCCTTCTCGCCCTCGGCGAAGACGGCCACCGTCGCCTCCTTGCCGGTTCCGTGGGGAAGCATGAGCGTGCCGCGGAGCTGCTCGTCGGCGTGGCGGACGTTCAGGCCGAGCCGGAAGTGCACCTCGACCGTCTCGTCGAACTTCGCCGTCTGCATTTCCTTGAGCAGGCGGACGGCCTCCACCGGCGAGTACTCGTGCTCGCGGTCGAAGAGCGACTTCGCGTTCCGATAGTTCTTGCCGTGCGCCATTAGAGGATGTCGGTCTCGACGCCCATGGACTGTGCAGTGCCCGCGATGATCCGCATCGCCTGGTCGACGGTTCGCGCGTTCAGGTCCGGCATCTTCGTCTCCGCGATCGCGCGCACCTGGTCGCGGGTCAGCCGGCCGACCTTCTCGCGGTTCGGCTCGCCCGAGCCCTTCTCGATCCGCAGCGCCTCCTTGATCAGGACGGCGGCCGGCGGAGTCTTGGTGATGAAGTCGAAGGAGCGGTCCTCGTAGACCGTGATCTCGACCGGAGTGATGCGGCCGTTCTCGGCCTGGGTCTGCGCGTTGAAGGCCTTGCAGAACTCCATGATGTTGACGCCGTGCTGCCCGAGCGCAGGACCGACCGGCGGCGCCGGGTTGGCCTGTCCGCCGGGGATCTGCAGCTTGATGATTGTCAGAACCTTCTTGGCCATCAGTCGAGTTTCTTGACTTGGTCGAATGTGAGCTCCACCGGAACCTGCCGCTCGAAGATGTCCACGAGGACCTTGAGCTTCTGCTGGTCGGCGTTGACGTCGACGACCTCGCCGTCGAAGTCGGAGAGCGGGCCCGAGGTTACCTTCACCGACTCGCCGAGCGAGAACTCGACCTGGGCTCGCGGGCGCTCACCGTCGCCGCGGCCGGTGTGCAGGATCCGGTCGACCTCCTGCTGGGCCAGCGGCACGGGCTTGGCGCCGGCGCCGACGAACCCGGTCACTCCCGGCGTGTTCTTGACGACGGTCCAGGCCTCATCGGTCATGTCCATGTTGACGAGGACGTAGCCCGGCAGCACGCGCTTCTCGGTCTGGACCTTCTGGCCCTCCTTCGTCTCGATCACCTGCTCGGTCGGGACGACGACCCGGCGGAACTTCGGCGCCTGGTTCATGGACATGATCCGGTGCTCGAGATTGGTCTTGACCTTGTTCTCGTGCCCGGAGTACGTGTTGATGACATACCACTTGAACATGGCTACAGGGCTACAGGAGGACGTCGTGGACTAGGCGCTTGAAGACGAGGTCTGCGGCGTACAAGAACACCCCGACGATCACGCAGGCGATCAGCACGACGACGACGCCCTGGATCAGCTGGTTCTGGGTCGGCCACTCGACCTTCTTCAGCTCCGCCCAGGACTCCGCGACGAAAGATCTGACGGGGCCGCCGCGGGCGGCTCTCGGCTCGCGCGCCGGCTCCGGCCGGGCGGAGGCACGCGCGCTCGGACGCCGCGGTGGAGCAGGAGGCCCGCCGGGAAGAGCCGCTTCGCTGCCCGGGCTCATCTGCTCCCGGCGGGCGCGGCGCTGGGCACGGGTCTGACGCGCCATCTCTAGCGCGTCTCCCGATGCACGGTATGGCCGCCGCACCAGCGGCAGTATTTGCGGACCTCGAGCCGGTCGGGCGTGTTCCGCTTCGACTTCGTGCTCATGTAGTTCCGCCGCTTGCACTCGTTGCAGGCAAGCGTGATCTTGTCTCGTACTCCAGTGGCCATTTTCAGTCTCGAATTCGAAGGAAGCGCACGCCGAGACAAGCCTCGGCCCTGCGCGAACCGTGGATTGTAGCGACGAGACAGCTCGCTCGCGCGCCGCCGCCGGTGCGCTGGCCGGCAGCGGCCGCGAAGGCCTGGATCGAACGGAAGTAGCGGCGGCAGGACTCGAACCTGCGACACGCGGATTATGATTCCGCTGCTCTAACCAACTGAGCTACGCCGCCTCGCAGGCCGATTTTAGCGGCTGTCGGCTCCAGGACTTGGTCTGGTTGGTCTGTTGATCGTCCGTCGCTTCGCGCGGGTGCCGCTTCGTCCCGCACGCCGCCGATCCTCGTATGCCGGCTTGATCCGGTACACCCCCGAACGCACAGGCACAGCAACCGGTTAGGCCGCGGCTTAGAACTCGTTTCAGAATGACGCAGCACTTGGCCTGTCAGGTTGTCAGGCCGTGTTCGTCGTGGGAGAATCGGTCGAAGGGGAGACGCTGCGGCGTTTCTGTATGCAGGGGATGGAGGAGGTCTCCGATGAAGCACGTGATGCGCTCGCTGCTTGTCGTGGCCGCGACTGTCGCAGCTGCATTAGCAAGCACGGCGGCCCCGAGTAACGCAGGCGTGACGCCGGATCAACTGGCGCAGGCCGGCTGGACCTGCGTCCGACCC
>VAXG01000110.1:0-30655 GCA_005883355.1 Actinomycetota bacterium
AATCGTCGTCCAGTTGGGCGGCGAGCGGCCTCTGACACACGCGCAGGCGGCGGACCTGGTGGCTGACGAACGGACTGTGTACCTCGTCGCATTCGACGACGAAGAGCCCGTCGGTTACGTCTTCGCTCATCAGCTCCCGCGCCGCCACGGCGACCCGTCGCAGCTCTTCGTCTACGACCTCGAAGTGAACGAGTCACAGCGCCGCCGTGGCATCGCGACGGCGCTGATGCGCGAGCTGGAACAGATCTCGCGTGAGCATGGAATCCGGACGGGCTTCGTCTTGACGAACTCTTCGAACGATCCTGCGATGGCCTTCTATGAATCGCTCGGGGGAGTGCGTCCGAACGAGGACGACGCCATGTGGGAGTTCAACTACCCCGCTTAGTCGGCCTCCGGATCGTCCTCGGAACCTCTGGGCTTCTCTGGGTCCGGAGTCGGTGACTGGTCGAGTTCGTCGTTGCGGTCGTCCTCGCGAGGATGTTCCTTATCCTGTTCTGTCATGAAGGTCGTTCTGCCCGACAATTCCGAACTCGAACTTCCCGACGGCGCCACCGGGCTCGACGCCGCGCGGGCGATCGGGCCGAAGCTCGCCGACGACGCCGTTCTCGTCCGCTCGAACGGCCGCGTCCAGGATCTGCGCCTCCCCCTCGAAGCCGGCCGGCCGATCCAGATCCTCACGACGAGGGACAAGGACGACCCGGACGCACTTGCGGTTCTGCGGCACTCCTCTGCGCACTTGCTGGCCGAGGCGGTCCGCCGTCTCTACCCCGGCGTGAAGGTCGCGATCGGCCCCGCGATCGAGAACGGCTTCTACTACGACTTCGAGTTCCCGGAGCCAATCGGCGAGGAGGACCTGCCTCGAATCGAGGAAGAGATCCGGCGCGAGCTCAAGGACGGCCGTGAATGGACTCGGGAGGAGGTCTCCGCCGACGAGGCGCGGAAGCGCTTCGAAGCGGAAGGCGAGCCGTACAAGGTGGAGCTCGTCGGAACGGCGGAGGGCCCGATCTCCTTCTACACGCAGGGCGACTTCACGGATCTCTGCCGCGGTCCGCACCTGCAGAACTCGAAGCCGATCAAGGCGATCAAGCTCACGAGCCTCGCGGGGGCATACTGGCGCGGCGACGAGAAGAACACGCAGCTGACGCGTATCTACGGAACCGCGTTCTACTCGCAGGCGGATCTCGACGCCTACCTCGAGCGGCTTGAGGAGGCTCGCCGGCGGGATCATCGCAAGCTCGGGCAGCAGCTGGATCTCTTCCACCTCGCGGAGAACTCGCCTGGCTCGCCGTTCTGGCACCCGAAAGGAATGGTGATCTGGAACGAACTGGAGGACCTGCGCCGTCGCGAGAACGCCAAACGCGGCTACGTCGAGGTGAAGACGCCGCTCCTCTACGACGTCGACACCTACATCACGTCCGGCCACTACGAGAACTACGAGGAGAACATGTTCTTCGTGAAGGGTCACGGGGACGAGAAGCTCATGGCGCTGAAGCCGATGAACTGCCCGGGCCACATGCTTCTCTTCGGCAGTCGCCGCCGCAGCTATCGCGAACTGCCGCTGCGCTATGCGGAGTCGTCCACCCTGCACCGCGACGAGCGCGGCGGGACGCTGCACGGACTCTTGCGGGTCAGGCACGTCACGCAGGACGACGCGCATGTGTTCGTCATGGAGGAGCAGATCCAGGAAGAGATCCACGGGATGGTCGAATACGCCCGGTACCTCTACGACCTGTTCGGCCTCACAGCGCACGCCGAGCTCTCGACGCGACCGGACAAGCGGCTCGGCACCGACGAGCAGTGGGACCGTGCGGAGGCAGCGCTCGAAGCCGCCCTGAAGAGGCACGAGATCGACTACGTCGTCAGCCCAGGCGAGGGCACGTTCTACGGCCCGAAGATCGACCTGCACATGATGGACTCACTCGGACGGTCGTGGCAGATGGGGACGATCCAGCTCGACTACCAGATGCCGACACGGTTCGGGCTGACCTTTTCCGGGGCCGACAACAGCGACCACGATCCGGTCGTGATCCACCGCGCGCTACTCGGGTCGCTCGAACGCTTCACCGGAATCCTGATCGAGCACTATGCAGGGGCCTTCCCCTTCTGGCTCGCGCCGGTACAGATTCGGATCATCCCGGTAGGTGAGGACCACCGCGAGGCCGCCCGCACGCTGAAGGAGAAGCTCGGCGACCACCGGGTCGAGGTCGACGAGCGGGACGAGACCGTCGGCAAGCGCATCCGGGACGCCGAGGTCGAGAAGATCCCCTACGTCATCGTCTACGGGGACAAGGAGTCGGACGAGGCCCTGGCGGTACGGAAGCGGGGCGGGGAGCAGTCGACCCTGAGCCTGGACCGCCTACGTGTGGAAATCTCAGAGGTTGCTACCCTGTAGGCCTGCAAGCAGGAGCGCCCACGTTCCTCACCTCGCGAGCTTGAGCTCTGCGTGGTTCAACCGAGTCTTGAAGGACGAGGATTTTGGGCCGCTGCGTGCAGCGGCTTTGTTGTTTTACAGAAAGGATCGAATCTAGTTTGGTGATAGCCCTTTGAGGCCGAGGCGCACGGTCGAACCGCCCTCTAGGCCCGCTCCGCAGGCACGGATCAACGACTACATCCGCGCCTCGCAGGTCAGGTTGATCGACGACGACGGCTCGCAGCTCGGGATCAAGCCCACGGAGGAAGCGATGCAGTACGCCTTCGACAAGGGTCTCGATCTCGTGGAGGTCGCCTCCCAGGCCGATCCGCCGGTGGCCCGGGTGATGGACTACGGGAAGTACCGGTACGAGCTCGAGCAGAAGGCCAAGCTCGCCCGCAAGCACCAGACGCAGATCAACGTCAAGGAGATCAAGCTCAGGCCCAAGATCGGAGTTCACGACTACAACACGAAAAAAAGCCACGTCGAGCGCTTCCTGAACCAGCGCGCCAAGGTGAAAGTGACGATCATGTTCAGGGGCCGGGAGACCACCCATCCCGAGCGGGGCCGCGATCTGCTGATGCGGCTTGCGGAGGATGTCCAGGAGATCGGAATGGTGGAATCGCAGCCGCTGCTCGACGGGCGGAACATGACAATGGTGCTGGCGCCGACGAAGAACGCAGGAGTCAAGAGAGATGCCCAAAACGAAAACATCGAGCAGCGCGAAGAAGCGGTTTAAGGTCACCGCGAGCGGCAAGTTGCTGCGCCGCCGCGCGATGAAGAGCCACAACCTGACGAAGAAGACCTCGAAGGTGAAGCGGCGCTTCGGCAAGGACCAGCCCGTGGCGGAGGCCAATGTCGGCGCGTTGAAGCAGATGCTCGGCAAGAGAGCGAGGAGGTCCTAGTGCTCCTTCCAGCAATACTTGTCGGCTTCTGGCCCGCGATCCCGCGGCGCCAGAGTCCACCCTCGCCCTTAGCAAGGCAGACCAGCCTTGCTGCGGTTGAGTGCGGCCTCTGGCTTGGTGCTCGCAACCCAGAAACTCGACAGCATCACCGGAAGGAGCACTAGTGCCGCGCGTCAAGCGTTCCGTCGCCTCGCGCAAGAAGCGGCGCAAGGTTCTCGACCAGGCCAAGGGCTACTGGGGACTGAAGAAGTCCTCGTACCGCTATGCCAAGGAACAGGTCGACCATTCGCTCACCTATGCCTACCGTGATCGCAAGAACAGGAAGCGGACTTTCAGGCGCCTCTGGATCATGCGGATCAATGCCGCTGCACGCGCGAACGGTCTCTCGTACAACCAGTTCGTCGCCGGTCTGAAGCAGGCGGAGATCGAGCTCGACCGCAAGGTGCTCGCCGATCTCGCCGTCAGCGATCCGCAGGCCTTCGGCGCCATCGCCGAAAAGGCAAAATCGGCGCTGGCTGCTCAGCGGTCCTGATCACCTCTCTCGACAACGAGAAGCTCAAGCTCGTTCGCAAGCTGCAGGATCGCAGCTGGCGCGACAAGCTCGGGCTCTTCGTCGCTGAGGGCGAGGATCTCGTACAGGCGGCGCTCGACGCAGGGGTCGAGCCGGTCGAGCTGCTCGTCGCCGGAGAGAACGTCGAGCCGGCGCTCCTGGCCGAGGTCTCGACGCTCGGGCATCCGCCGAGGGTGATCGGTGTCTTCCGACGGAGCGATCTGCCGCGCCCGCCCGTGCTGCCTGAGGTAGGGCTCGCGCTCTGGCACGTCGGCGATCCCGGCAACATCGGCACGCTGGTGCGCGCCGCGGACGCATTTGGGCCGGCGTTCATCGCCACGTCCGCCGGCTCTGCCGATCCGACCGGGCCGAAGGCGCTCCGCGCCTCGATGGGCGCGATCTTCCGCGTGCCGCTGGTCGGTTTCGACGAGGCGCCCGGCCGCAAGGTCGCGCTGGTGGCGCACGGCGGGCGCCACCTCGAGGAGTCGGCGCTCTCCGGCCCCACGACCTTCGTGCTCGGCGCGGAGCGCGAAGGCCTCCCCGAGGACGTGATTTCGAGCTGCGACGAACGGGTGACGATCTCGCTCGCGGCCGAGGCCGACTCGCTGAACGTAGGAGTGGCCGGCGCGATCGCTCTCTACGAGCTCGCGCGCCGGCGAATGACGACGACGAGTTAGCCGCGCAGGGCGGGTGCCGAAGGCATTTGCATGTCCACCTCCGGTACAGCTCGGTCGGACTCGGTTGCAGTCAGGTAGGGACGATCCTTGAAGCTCGTCAACCACGCGACATATGCGTTCGGAAGCGTGTCGACCATGTTGTTGTACGCCTGCACCGTGAGGTTGTAGGCCTGGCGCGACATGGAGATCACTTTCTCTAGCTGGGCGAGCTCGTCCTGGAGGCGCTGGAAACTGGCCTCCGCCTTCAAGTCCGGGTAGCGCTCGACATTGGCGAACAGCCGGCCGAGGGCGCCCGTGAGGACGTTCTCCGCCTGTGTCTGCTCGGCCGTGGTCGTCGCCGCCATCGCTTGGTTTCGGGCGAGGGTCACGTCGTCGAGCGTCCCGCGCTCGTGCGTGGCGTAGCCGGAGACCACTGCAACCAGGTTGGGAATCAGATCGTGACGGCGCTTGAGTTGAATGTCGATGTCGGCCCAGAGGGCGTCGGCACGGTTCCGTAGCCTGACCAGCTTGTTGTAGACGGAGCCGGTCCAGAGCAGGCCCAGTGCAAGGGCGGCCAGCAGGCCGAAGAAGGCGATCGTGAGAGGGTCGTGAGTCATGAGGACGTTGTCGGTCGGCCGGGGGCTCAGCTTGAGGGGCGCCTGGCGATCCAGACCGTGTCCTCTCGGCCCCGGTAGGGGCTCCGGTCGAACCAGCCGTAGCAGGCCTCGATCTCGAAGCCGGCTCGCATCAGGAGGTGGCGCCATTCGCCGGGCGAGAGCCACGCGAGTGCCATCGTGGTCCCCCGCTCGTCGCCGCGTATGGTCAGCGTCAGCGTTCGCTCCGACTCGTCCCAAACCGCATGTTCGAAGATTCCCGGCTCGCGTTCGAGCCAGCGTGCCTGCGTCTGGGCGATGTCGGCCGCGTCGGGTGCGAACACGTCGAACACGAAGCGACCGCCCGGCACGAGCAGGTCGTGCGTCGCGCCGAGCACGCTCAGCCGGTCCTCGTCGGTGTGCATGTGCAGCAATGAGCGGAACGGACAGATCACCAGCGGGACGCGCTCGGTGACCGGTGGCTCGCGCAGATCGCCTACGCGCAGGTCGAGCGTGACGCCCGCAAGCGCGGCTCGGCGCGCACAGACCTCGAGCATCGCGCGCGACGAGTCGATCCCGATCACATGGATCCCGTCGGCCCCGAGCGGCACTGCGATCCGTCCTGTGCCCACTCCGAGCTCGACGATCGGCCCGCCCGAGCGGCGCGCCTCCTCGAGGTAGAAGGCGACGTCCTCCACGACGCTGGCGCTCCAGGGGTCGTACAGCTCCGCTATCGCGTCGTAACTGCTCAAAAGCTAGATTCGCCGTATGAACTGGGAGGAGTACGCGAGCAATGCTCTGAAGAGTTTTGCGGAAGTGACCACGGCGGGAGAGCTGGCCGAGGCCCACACCGCTTGGCTGGGCCGGAAGAGCGAGCTCAAAGTGGGCCTACGGAACGTCCGGGATCGAGAGACCGGGATGGCGCTGAATGCCGTGCGAGAGCGCCTCGAGGAAGCGTTCGCAGCGCGTGAGGCGGAGCTCGAGCGCGGCGCGCTGGTCCAGCTCGACCAGCAGCTCGACGTCACTCTGCCCGGCACACGGCTGCGACGGGGGCGCCTTCATCCGCTGACACAGATCAGGCGGGAGGTCGAGGACATCTTCCTCGGCCTGGGGTACGAGATCGTCGATACCCGCGAAGTCGAGACCGTCTGGCACAACTTCGACGCGCTCAGCCAGCCACTCACGCATCCCTCGCGCTCCCATCGCGACACGTTCTACATCAACGACGACACACTGCTGCGCACGCACACGTCGACTGGGCAGATCCGCGTGATGGAGGAGCGTCAGCCGCCGATCTACATCGCGACGCTCGGCCGTACCTACCGGCGCGATACACCGAGCCCGAAAAACACGCCGAGCTTCCACCAGGTCGAAGCGCTCGCCGTCGACCGGGGAATCACGCTCGCCGATCTCAAGGGAACGCTGATGCACTTCTTCCGCGCGATGTTCGGCGAGGGCCGCGACGTTCGGATGAGGACGAGCTTCTTCCCGTTCACGGAGCCGTCGGTCGAGTTCGACGTCACGTGCTTCCTCTGTGCCGGCGAGGGCTGTCCGTTTTGCAAGTACACGGGCTGGTTCGAGATGGGCGGCGCAGGCGCCGTCGACCCGGCTGTGTTCGAGAAGATGGGCTACGACCCCGAGGAGTGGTCCGGGTTCGCGTGGGGCCTCGGCCTCGACCGCATCGCTGCGCAGCGCCACGGAATTCCCGACATCCGCATGTTCTGGGAGAACGACCTGCGAGTTCTGAGGCAGTTTTGAAGGTCCCGATTAGCTGGCTGCGGGAGTACGTCCCGATCGAGATGCCGATCGCCGAGCTCGCGGATCGTCTCGTCATGTCGACATGCGAGGTCGACGGGATCGAGGCCGTCGGCGTCGCAGACGTCGACGGCAACCTCGGGCTCTTCCGTGTCGGACGCGTGCTCGACGCCGTGAAACACCCGAACGCGGACCGGCTTCAGCTCTGTCAGGTCGACGTGGGCGCGGGCAACCCGCGCCAGATCGTCTGCGGAGCGTGGAACTTTGGCGCGGGCGCGACCGTCGGCGTCGCGCTGCCCGGCGCTGTGCTGCCAAACGGTTTGCAGCTCGAACAGCGCAAAGTCCGCGGCGAGCTCAGCGACGGAATGATCCTCGCGGAGGACGAGATCGAGCTCGGCACGGATCACAGCGGGATCATGCTCTTGCCGAACGGTCTCGAGCCGGGCACGCCGCTCGCGGATGTGCTGCCGCTCACGGAGACGGTGCTCGAGCTGGAAACGAGCCACAACCGACCGGACCTGCTGGCGGTGTACGGGATCGCCCGCGAGGTGGCTGCGCTCTACGACCTGGAGCTCACGCCGCCTCCGGGGACCGATCCCCAGCGGGACGCCGACGAGCCCGTCGATGTCACCATCGAGGACTTCGAAGCCTGCCCGCGGTACATCGGCCGGCTGTTCCGCGGCGCGACGATCGGTCCGTCGCCGGTATGGCTGAGGGCCCGGCTGCTCGCCGCAGGAATGCGGCCGATCTCCAACGTCGTCGACATCACGAACTACGTCATGCTTGCTCTCGGCAACCCGCTGCACGCGTTCGACTACGCGAAGCTCGCAGGCGGCAAGATCGTCGTGAGACGCGCCAAACCCGGCGAGAAGCTGCGCACGCTCGACGGTGTCGAGCGCGAGCTCGAGTCGTACGACCTGATGATCGCCGACGCCGATCGCTCGGTCGCGCTCGCGGGAATCATGGGCGGTGAAGAGACGGAGATCGGCGACGGTACAACGGAGATCCTGCTCGAGGCCGCGAACTTCGATCCCTACGCGATCTTCCGCACCTCGGAGCGCCTCCGGCTCCGCACCGAGGGCTCGAACCGTTGGGAGAAAGGCGTCGACCCCTATCTCCCCGAGCAGGCGGCGAAGCTCGCCGCTCAGCTCATCGTCGAGCTTGCGGGTGCGAGCTGGGTCGGGCACGCCGACGTCCACGCCGGGCTGCCGGAGCCCCCGGTGGTCCGCTTCCGCCCCGAGCGAACCGACGCCGTGCTCGGTATCGAGACACCTCCAGACGAACAGCACGCGATCTTGGGGCGGCTGGAGTTCGGCGTCAGAGGGGAGATGGTGTCGGTTCCCACCTGGCGCGCCCGCGACGTCACTCGCGAGATCGACGTCGTCGAAGAGGTCGCGCGTTTTCGCCTCGGCGACGTGCCCGCCCGCCTGCCGACGCGTCAGGCGATGTTTGGCCGGCTGTCCAAGCACCAGCGGATCCGGAGGCGGATCGAGGACGTCCTCGTCGGGTTCGGGTACGCGGAGGCATACACGTGGACTCTGGTGCCGGAGGAGTCGGAGATAGTCGCGGTCCGACTGCAGGAGCCTCTCTCGAGCGAGCAGGCTGTTCTGCGAACGTCACTCACCGAAGGCCTGCTCGCGTCGGCGCGGCGCAACGTCGATGCCGGCAACGACGACATCGCGCTCTTCGAGCAGGCGCACGTGTACCTCCCGACCGGCGAACAGCTACCCGAAGAACGCTGGCGCGTTGGGGGGATCGCGCAAGGCGGGTTCGCTTTCGCCAAGGGCACGATCGAGGGCCTCTATGCGGCCCTCAACGTCAAGCCGAGCTTTCAGTCGGCAGACGACCTCCCCGCAGCCGGCCGCGGCGCGCGCACCGACGAGGGCTGGGTCGCCTCAGTGCGGGAGCCCGAGCTGCCCGGCGAATGGGGCGCATTCGAGCTCGACGTCGATGCCCTCGTTGACCGCGTCCCCGATCTGATCGTCTACGAGGACGTCATCACGTATCCGCCCGTGCGGCAGGATCTCGCCTTCGTCGTTTCCGACGAGGTGACCGCGGGTGAGCTCGTTGCCGCCGCTCGAGAAGCGGCGGGGCATGAGCTCCGCGAGATGAGTGCTTTCGACGTCTACCGCGGCGGCCAGGTTGAGCCCGGAAAGAAGTCGATCGCCTTCTCAGTCACGTTCCAGTCATCTGACCGGACGCTCACCGACGAGGACGCCGCCGAGCTTCGAAACCGGATCGTTTCGGCCCTGGAACGGGCGTTCGGCGCGCAGCTCCGGGCGTAATTCCAGGGAAATAGCTGTTGTAACCCGTATCCATATGGGTTGGTCGCTCGTTTCTCGTGACGTAACTCTCTTAATCATGTTGTTCGAGAACGAGGAGAGAACGAGATGACCAAGCGTATTGCGGGCCTGACGAGCGTGATGCTGCTTGTGCTGGGCATCGCCGCGTTCACGGGCTCGGCTCTCGCGGGCAACGGCAACGCGAACGGCAAGGCCGACACCCAGGCGGATGTTCAGGGCAACTCGGCTAACGCGCCTGGGCAGGTCAAGCAGGGATCCGTCTCGACGCAGGCCACAGGTGGCGGCAGCGCCGCCCAGAACGCCGGCGTCCAGGCGGGTGCGAAGCCCACGAGCGCGACGGCGAAGGGCAACAAGCCCACGATGTGCAGCACAGGCGGGGGCACGGGCTCGAGCGCGACCTGCACCTCGAGCGGGGCCACCGCAGCCACGGTCCAGACGGCGGCCAAGCCGGACTCGTCGAAGCGGTACGGCACCGGCACGACGTCGGCGCAGATCGCCAACTCACGTGGCGCGTCTGCCGGCACTCCGGTCTTCGGACCTGGAAACAGCCAGCCCCACAAGGTTCTGGATTGCAAGAGGAACCACTGGGTCGACGTCCATGCGGTGAAGAGCTACTCGACCGCTTCTTGCAGCTTGCAAAGCGGGACGACTACCCGCACCACAGGAGGCATCGGCGTGAGCGCGTCGGTCACGAGCACCGCGTTCTCGAATGCCGGCCCAACCACACCCGGCAACTCGAAGGCGGGCGGCGTCCTCGGGGTGACGGCTTCCGGCGGCGAGGCTGGGCCCGTCGGTGGTGTCCTCGGGGCGATCGCATCCGTCGGTTCAGGCGTGCTGCCCTTCACCGGCTTCTCGCTCTGGATGATCGTCCTGGCCGGTATCGGTCTGGTCCTTCTCGGCCTCTTGCTTCGCCGCGGCGCTCGCGCGATCGTCTAGCCGCAGAAAGCAAACTCACCGAAAGGGCGGCTGCAAGGCCGCCCTTTCTGGTTTGCAAATGAGTGGACAAGCAGCGTCTCAGCCCTAAGGTGAGTCGGGGAGAGGAATCAATATGAGGGGGAGACATGAAACTGCGGCTTGCGGGCACTCTCGTGCTCGTTCTTGGCGTCGCCGTCCTGGCGAGCGCATCGGCTTACGCCGGTAACGGCCAGAACAACGGCAACGGCAAGGAAGACCTGGCGGTTGTTGCGGCTGTTGCCGGGGGAGCGGCGGATCACGGCAACTCGGCGAACGCACCGGGGCAGCTGAAGAAAGACGAGGCTGCGGCCACGACCGCCGTAACCGCGGCTCAGACGCCGGCCGCAGCACCTCAGGCAGGTGTAAAGCCGTCGAGCGACACGGCGCCCCACGACACTCACGCAGCGGCCTCGTCCGACCAGACGAAGCTGTACGGGAATGGCAAGACCGCCGGACAGATCGCAATCGGGAACGGCGCTGCGCCGAGCACGGTCCTCCACGGGCCTGGGAACAGCCAGCCTCACAAGGCTGCGCCTTGCTCGGGCCGTCACGAGGTCGACGTCCACGCTCTCAAGGGGAAGCGCGGAAGGTCCTGCGGCTCGGAGCCGCCGTCACCGCCCACTCCTCGGCCGAACCCGACTCCGGATCCTGGCAAGCCGGGAGACCCGTCGCACGGCCCGAACGTGAGCGGTACGCCGAGCGTGCCGACACCGGCCGCGGATCCGAGCACGTCCGTCAGCTCCAAGCCGGTCGTGAGTGGGCACAAAGGCCGGGTGCAAGCAGGGTCAGGCGTGCTCAGCGCAGCGGGAGCGACTGGCAGCGGCACGCTGCCCTTCACAGGGTTCCCGATCGGGATCGTCGTGTTGATCGCGCTCGCGCTGATCGCGGTCGGCGTGGCCCTGAGGCGACGGAGCCCCGCTCCGTCGGCGTAAATCCGAAAGACGCGCGGCGTCGTAGAGAACGGGCATGGCTTCACGAATCGTGCTCGCCGCTCTCGTCGCCGCGCTCTTTCTTCCATCGGCCTACGCCGGGCCGACAACCCGAGACTCGTCGCCACGGTTTTCCGTGGCCACGTGAGCTGGAGCATCACGCTCCTTCCCGGGGTCTACTCCTACCGCTCGGACAAGCACACGGTCCTGCGGCTCGCTGGTCGTCACGCTTCCCGCCTAGCGAGCTTCACGAGCCCGGCACGTTCGCCGCCGGCCCCGCGGCCGTCGGCCTGTCGGTCGAGCTCCGCATTGAGCTCCGCACCGAATAGAAGCGCGAACGCCGAGTAGTTGAGCCACAGCAAAAGGATGACGCCGCTCGCGATCGTCCCGTACGTCTTCGTGTAGTTCCCGGCGTACGTGACGTAGACGGCGAAGAGACCCGAAAGGAGCAGCCAGAGCAAGCCGCCGACGGCCGAGCCAGGAGTGATCCACTTCCAGCTTCGCTGCTCCTTGTTCGGCGCGAGGTAGTACACGAGCCCGAAGAAGAGGAGGATGGCGCAGAACGCGACCGGCCAGCGCGCGATGCCCCAGGCCCACTGGAAGGCGCCGCCAAGCCCTGCCTTCTTCGAGATCGAGTCCCCGAGCGCACCCCCGACGACGATCAGAAGGAAGATGCCGGCGGTCGTGATCCCGCTCGTGACGACGAGGAGGATTGCGATTCCGCGGACCCTCCAGAAGGGGCGGGTCTCGGGACGCTCGTATGCACGGTTGACGGCCTTGATCACCGAGGTCATCGCGCCGCTTGCGACCCAGACCGCACCGAAGAAGCCGATCAGGAATGCCGCCGTCGACGTTCCGCCCTGCGAATCCCGCTGAAGACTCGTGATGAACTTGAGCACGCCGTTCGGCGCGACCGGATCGAGCAGCCTCTTGACGTCGTCGAACAGATGGAAGAGGCCCAGCGCGCCGATGAGAAAAGCGACGGCGGGGAAGAAGGCGAGCAGCGAGCTGTAGGCGATCTGCTGGGAGAGACCCATGCAATCGTCCTTCATGAATGCCGAGAAGCTGCGCCTGACCGCGGCAAACCATTCGGCCGGTCCCAGCTTCTCCGACGAGCTCGGGACGTGCCCGGCGCTGGGCTCTCGATCAGTCGCGGTCGACAATGCGGAAGCGGCCGAGCTTGGCCTTCGTCTCGCCCTCCCGCCCGCGCCGGAACACCAGTCGGGCGGTGGCGCCGACGCCGCCCGCAAGGAAGAAGCCAACTCCGAGCGCCCCGACCGCAACCGCCGGCAGATTGGCGCGCAGTTTGGCGCCGATGTTGGTTGCCTCGCCGATCTCCTCGCGAAGCGTCTCCGCTGCACCGGCGAGCTGCTCCCGTTCGGACTCGATGTCCCGGCGGACCTCGTCGAGCGTACGGCTGTTGCTACCGGCCATCGGTTTTCAGCGCCTCCGTCGTCAGCTTCGCCTCGCGGATGGCCTGCTCGGGGAGCGGAGGCGACCCCTTCTTGATCTTCATGATCCCGACCGCGCCGAGAAGCAGTGCAAACAGGAACAGGATGCCGGTTGTGATCAGGAGCGCGAGCCACGTCGACACGGCGGTTGCGAGTGCTGCCGCGATCGTCGCGAACCCGAAGCCGACCACGAAGAGGAGGACGATCGCGGCGGCGAGGGCGAGGGCGATCCCGAGGCCGAACGAGACGACCTTCCGTTTGAGCTCCAGCGCAGCGAGCTCGAGCTCCAGGCGCACGATCGCGCTTGCGCGCTCCGCGACCTCCTTGACGGCGGCGCCGAGACCGTGAGCCGGGCGGCCGTCAGTCTCTTGGGTGGGCATGGCCTCTCCAGTCGATCCACTTCGCCAGGACGATGCCGGCGGCGAGCGCGGCGCCGACGACGATCCAGGGGTTCGGCCCTCCGCTCTTCTTCGCCTTCGGCCGCGAAGCGCCGATCTGCGGGCTCGAAGGCGCAACGACTGGCCGTCCGGGCTTCTGGTTTGTCGGCGCTTCGCCCCTGGCGCGCGCCTTGATCAGGCTCGGCTTCATCTTGCGAATCAGGTCTGCGTCTTCGGCGAGTGGTTGTGCAAGCTTCGACTTCAGGCCGCCCTCGGCGGCGAACTGATTCGCGAGCTGCTGGAGCTTGGCCGCGGCACGCTCGACTGTTTGATCGGCTGTCATTTCTTTGTCGGTGGCTCCTCGCCTGTGAGCGTACGCCAGATCCGAGAGGCAGCGCGGCGCGACACGATAGTCGCGAGCGCTCCGAAGGCGCCGTAGAGCGCTGTCCAGAGGAGCTTCCGCAGCATGACTTTGAGTTCTACCAAGCCGTAGCCACGCCAAACCTGCATACGTATGCTGGAGTTATGCAGCTGGGGAAGTCGGAGCGTCAGCGGCTGATCGAGAGTCTCGTTTCGCGGAAGCGGGTCGGCACCCAGTTCGAGCTGCTCGACGCGCTTGCGGCTGCCGGCTGCGTCGTCACACAGGCGACGGTGTCGCGCGACATTCGGCAGCTGGGTCTCGAGAAGACGCACGACCACTTCGGCCGGCCGCGATACGAGCTCGCTCACGTCGCCCGCCGAACGGATCCCGCCGAGGTTCTCAATTCGATCCTCGGTCAGTTCGGGCGCAAGGTCACGCCGGCGGGCAATGTCGTGGTGCTCCAGTCGGAGCTCGGCTCGGCGCCTGCGATCGCCCGTGCGCTCGATCAGCTCGAGCACGAACGAATCGTCGGCACGCTCGCCGGGGACGACACGGTCCTTGTCATTGCGCCGTCAGAACGGGATGCAAAGACACTCGCTCGTGAGCTCGCCGGCGTGCTCGGGTAGTGCCCCTCCCAGCAATACAAAACGGTTGCGCCGGCAAAGCCGACACAACCTCCTGTGGTCGGCGTCGCAAGCGACGCCTTGGTGCCGGCTTCTTGCTCGCGATCACACGGCGCCAGAGTCCACCCTCGCCCTTAGCAAGGCTGACCAGCCTTGCTGCGGTTGAGTGCGGCCTCTGGCTTGGTGCTCACGACCCAGAAGCTCGACGGCATCACTGGAAGGGGCACTAACGGCCGCCGAATGTGCGCCGCAGGGCGTGGCGAGCGCGCGTCAGGAAGTTGAGCCGTTCTTCGTGAGAATGGATCGGCGCCTCGACCGCGGCCTCGGCCCGCCGGACCGCGCCCGCCCTGTCCGGAAGGATCTCGGCGCTGGTCGGCGGCTCCTCGAACTCCCCGAGCCGCCTGATTTGATCCTTGGTGAGCTTCAGCTGCACTCGTCCCTGCGTGATCGTTCCCACCTGCTCCGACGGCACGTAGTGCGGTCTGCCGAGCAGGCTCGTCGAGATGGAGAGCCCGTTGAAGATGTCGTCGCTCGAATCCCCCACAACCTCGTCGACCGAGCCGATCTCCTGACCCTGCGCGTCGACCACTTTCCATCCGGGCTCGATCACGAACCAGGAGACCGGGTCGCCGTTACTCATCGGCCGCTCTCCGGTCGATGAGCGGGGGAAGGGGCGTAAGGGGAAACCGGGAGGTTTCCCCTCTTGTTCTCCTCGGCGCACGCGGCGATCTCAGCGGCGCGGGGGCTGAGGCGATCCCTGAAGAAGGGAGCTCGTGAGGGAAACATGGTTTCCCTCACGGGAGCGAGCCGAAGGCGAGCGACGCTCATATTGTGCGGCCGCCCAGCAGCCAGACGGGGCCCTGCGTGCCTACCGGATGCGTATCGGAAAGCACGTAGATGATCTCCACGTCGCCCGTGATCCCTTCCTCGTCGCAGCGCTCGAAGCATCGGGCCGCCATCTCGGGAGACACTCCGTAGCCGAAGTGATGGGCGCTGCGGAAACGCAGGGCGGCGGGGCCGCCGAAGCGGACAGGGTTGACGGGAGCGAGCAGCAGCGCGCCACGCTCGAGGTAATCGGTGGAGTCCAGTCGAACCTCGGCGTAGATGTCGCTCCAGTCGGACGGGACCGTGGTGAGTCGTCGCTCCCACTGCGCGCGCAGCGTTGCCTTGCGGCGCAGCTCCTCGGGAGGGGCCTTCACGACGCTCCGCAGCTCGAGCGTTCCGGCGCTGCCCTCGTCGTCGAGGCGCTCGAGCAGCCGGCGGATTGCCTCGGGCCCGATGCCAGGCCCCCGGCGCTCGCTCTCGAAGTGGATGACCCGGCCCCGCCGGCCGGGGTTGGCGGGCGCGAGGAGCGCGGCGGCACGTTCGGCCCGAGACTCATCGTCCACGGTGAGTTGGAATCGGAGCTCGGCCCATTCGTCCACCAGGCCGCGCTCGAGCTCGTTGAACTGTTCGACTAGGCGCAAGAGCCTGAGCATAAACTGACGCTCATGGCGAAGGTGGAGCAGAAAGGCACGCTCTCGAAGTCGGATCTGCGCGAATTTTTTCGCGAGATGCTGTTGATCCGGCGGTTCGAAGAGAAGGTCGAGGAGCGCTTCAGGGCCGGGGAACTTCCCGGTTTCCTCCACGTGGCGATCGGCCAGGAGGCCGTCGCGGTCGGCGTCTGCCGCGCCCTGGAGGAAGGCGACATCATCGCCTCGACCCACCGTGCCCACGGGCACACGCTCGCGAAGGGGACGACGCCGAACGAGCTGATGGCGGAGCTCTACGGAAAGATGGAGGGCTGCTCGCACGGGTACGGGGGCTCGATGCACCTATACGACATCGAGCGCGGCAACATGGGCGCGAATGCGGTCGTCGGTGGCGGACTCCCGGCGATCACAGGGGCCGCGCTGTCCTTCAAGTTGCGCGGAGAGCCTCGCGTCGGCGTCGCATTCTTCGGCGACGGAGCGACGAACATCGGCACGTTCCACGAGTCGCTCAACCTGGCCCAGCTTTGGCAGGTTCCCGCCGTGTTCGTCTGTGAGAACAACCATTGGGCCGAGTCGACCCCGAGCTGGCAGCACATGCCGATCGAGGACATCTCGCAGCGCGCGGTCGCCTACGGCATGAAGGCGGTCAAGGTCGACGGACAGGATGTCGAGGCGGTCTACAAGGCTGCGCGCCGCGCGCTCGAGCACGCTCGTGGCGGGAAGGGGCCGGTGTTCCTCGCCGTCAATACGTTCCGTCTCGTTGGGCACTACATCGGCGATCCACAGGTTTACCGCTCGAAGGAAGAGCTCGAAGAGACGCGCGCGACCCAGGATCCGATCGAGCACCTGCGCACGAAGCTCGAGATGTCGGCCGACGAGGTGGAGGAGATCGACAGCGAGGTGAAGGAGATCGTCGAAGGCGCGGTCGAGTTCGCGAAGAACGGCACCGACCCGAAGCCGGAAGACGCTCTCAAGAATATTTATGCCTGATTTCCGCAAAAAATGCTCTGCATTTTTCGCGGGGAGGGTTAGTCCCTTCGCTTCGCTCGGGAGACTCGCAAATGCCTGAATTGAGTTACAGAGAGGCCGTTAGGGACGCGCTCTCGCGGGCGATGCGCGACGACGAGGACGTCTTCATCATGGGCGAGGACATCGCCGAGATGGGCGGCTCGATGGGAGTCACGCAAGGGCTCGTCGACGAATTCGGGCCCGAGCGGGTCCGCAACACGCCAATCTCCGAGATGGCTCTCGCGGGTGCAGCGATCGGGGCGGCGATGCAGGGGATGCGTCCTGTCGCAGAGATCATGTACGAGGACTTCCTCACGCTCGCGACCGAGCAGATCGTCAACCAGGCGGCGAAGCACCGCTATATGTCCGGGGGGCAGGTGACCGTGCCCGTGACCTTCCGCACGCAGGGCGGCGCAGGTTGGTCGCCGGGCGCGCAACACGCCCAGCAGCTCGAGTCGTGGTTTGTGCACATCCCCGGGCTCAAGGTCGTCTTTGCGTCGACGCCGACAGACGTGCGGGGACTGCTCTGGTCGTCCATCTACGACGACAACCCGGTCGTCTTCTTCGAGCACCGCACGCTCTATGGGATCAAGGAGGACGTCCCGGACGAGCTCGAGCCGATTCCGCTCGGTCAGGCGCGAACGCATCGCCGGGGGGAGGACGTCACGGTGATCGCAACCGGCCGGCTCGTGCACGAGGCGCTCGCGGCGGCGAAGGAGGCGGAGCAGGAGGGCATCTCCGTCGAGGTCGTCGATCCGCGCACCCTGCTTCCGCTCGACGAGGAGGCGTTGATCTCCTCGGTGAAGAAGACGAACCGCTGCGTCGTCGCGCACGAGGCGGTCGTGCGTGGCGGTTTCGGCGCAGAGGTCGCCGCCGTGATCCAGTACAGCGCGTTCGACTGGCTCGACGCTCCGATCGAGCGTGTCGGCGCGAAGTTCTCGCCGCTGCCGTTCGCACCAGTGATGGAGGAGTTCGTCGTCCCGCATGCGGGCGACGTGCTCAACGCGATTCGCCGAACCGTGGGTCGTACCGATGGCAACTGAGGTCAAGTTGCCACGCCTCGGCCAGGGCATGGAGTCCGGCACGATCGTGAAGTGGCTCAAGTCCGAGGGCGACAACGTCCAGAAGGGCGAGCCGCTCTACGAGCTGGATACGGACAAGGTGACACAGGAGGTCGAGGCGGAGGCGTCCGGTGTCCTCCTGAAGATCGCGATCTCGTCCGGGGAAGTCGAGGTCGGCAGGACGATCGCCGTCATCGGCGAGCAGGGCGAGCAGGTCGAGCTCGAGCCGAGCGAACCTGCGGGGAACGGCTCGGCCGCCCTCGGGGTATCCGGCGATCCCGACGAGGAAGGCTCGCTCGCGCGCGCGCGTGAACAAGATGGAGAGCGCGGCCGCCGAGCCTCCGCAGAGATAAGCGATTCGGCCGCGCAGCGGCCTGTCCGCGACCGCGGACCAGGGGAGGGGGTTCGGGGGAACCGGGAGGTTCCCCCGACGACAGAGAACGGTGGTCGCATCAAGGCCTCGCCGCTGGCGCGGCGCATAGCGCGAGAGCGGGGCATCGACCTGAGCGCCGTGGCCGGGACCGGCCCCGACGGCCGCGTCGTTGCCGAGGACGTCGAGCGCACCGCCGCGTCGGGAGCGCCGGTCGCGCTTCCCACGGCGGCGTTGCCATCCGAAGGCATCGAGGTGCAGCAGCTGTCGTCGATGCGCAAGACGATCGCACGCCGGCTGACCGAAGCCTGGCAGGCGCCGGTCTTCCAACTCGGGATCACCGTCGACATGACGCGCGCGCTTGCACTCCGCGAACGGCTCGTCGAGTTGCACGGGGAAGGGGTGAAGCCGACCATCTCCGATCTTCTCACCAAGATCTGCGCCGCGGCACTGATGCGCCACCGTGCCGTGAACGCCCTCTACAAAGGCGACGCCGTCGAGCTGTACCCGACCGCGAACATCGGGATCGCGGTCGCCGTCCCCAACGGTCTCGTGGTGCCCGTGATTCCCGGCTGCGAGCGAAAGTCCATCGCCGAGATCGCGACCGTGCGCGCAACGATCGTCGGCCGCGCCCGCGAAGGGAAGCTGCAGCAGGCGGACCTCGACGGTGGAACGTTCACGATCTCCAACCTGGGCATGTACGGCATCGAGCGATTCATCGCCGTGCTGAACCCTCCGCAGGCCGCCATCCTTGCTGTCGGCTCGATCGAGGACAAGGTCGTTCCCGTCGACGGTCAGCCGGCTGTGCGGCCACGCATGGAGCTGACGCTCACCTGTGACCACCGTGCAGTCGACGGCGCCACCGGCGCGGAGTTCCTGCGCGACGTCAGGACCTTCTTGGAAGAGCCTGGCCTCGCGTTGTGACGCCGGTCTGGTACCACGTTCGCAATCTCGAGGCAGGGCGTGCGTTCTACAAGGACCAGCTCGGCTTCACGGAGACGTATGTGGACGGCGACGGCAGTTGGGTGAAGCTCGAGCGCAATGGAATGGAGATCGCGCTGGCCGAGGGCGAGCCGCACGAAGACTCGGGCGTCGCCCACGTAGACGTCGGCGACATCAAGGCCGTCGCGGACAAGCTGAGGAAGGACGGTGTCGAGGTAGGCGTCGTGTTCGAATTGCACGGGGAGATGCGCCTGCTCGACGTGTTCGACCCTGACGGCAACCGCCTGCAGTTTGCGGAAGAGCTCTCACCGGCCTGAGCCCGCACGGGGCCGTGTTCGAACGCGGCGTGATGCGCCTGTGACTTCGTTTGCCGGCGCTCTGCGGGCGCCGGTCTATGGTGGCTAGAGAGCGGAAGGCCGCTGAACTAGCGGCGCAGGCAGGCGTACGCGGCCGGGACCCAGTCGCGACGCTCGGCGCTTGAGCAGGCGGGCCCGCAGGCCAGTCCCAAACTCGGTCCGCCGATCATCGTCACGTTTCATAACTCTGAAGATGCCGCACGTAGCGCCTTCTTGCCTGGTTGGCGAGGAATCACTCGTTCGAGTGACCGCCGCTTAAACTCAACACCGTGATCCGCCACGCCGGGCCACAGGACGTCCGTTTTCTTCGCGACATGCTGAAGCACGCCTACCACTGGCGGCTGAACGCGGATCCGGACCTCCCGGTCGCGAGGTACGTCAACAACTGGGGCCGGCCGGGCGATGCCGGGCTCGTCGCCTGGGAAGCAGGCCCGGTCGGCGCAGCCTGGTACCGGCTCTTCCCGGCGAGCGCGCCGGGCTTCGGGTTCGTCGACGAGGAGACGCCGGAGCTCACGATCGCCGTCGTCCCGAGCCGCCGCGGGAGCGGCCTCGGCGGCGAGCTTCTGGCCGCACTCCTCGAACGCGCCCGTGAGGAAGGCCACCAGGCGATCAGCCTCAGCGCCGAGCGAGGCATGACGAAGCTCTACGAACGCTACGGCTTCCGCGCCGTCGAGGAGAAGGACGGAACGGTCACGATGAAGGCAGATCTCCAGGGGCACTCGGGTCGATAGCATCGACCTCCATGGAAGTCGACGTCGCCGTTCTCGGAGGCGGGCCGGGTGGCTACACGGCCGCGATCCGGGCTGCGCAGCTCGGGGCCAAGGTTGCCTGCGTCGAGCGCGAGCCTGAGCTCGGCGGCACGTGCCTTCGCATCGGCTGTATTCCGACGAAGGCCTGGGTTCAGACCGCGTTCGCGCTGAAGGAAGCCGAGCACACCTTCGACAAGCTGGGCGTGAGGCTCGGCGGCTTCCAGCTCGAGTTCGGCAAGGCGAACGAATGGAAGGCCGGGGTCGTCAAGCAGATGACCGACGGTGTCGCATCGCTCTTCAAGGCGAACGGCGTCGACTGGGTCAAGGGAAACGGGACGTTCACGGACGCACACACCCTCGCCGTCGAAGGCGGAGAGGACGTGATCTTCAAGCAGGCGATCATCGCGACGGGCTCGTTCCCCCTTCGTCCACCGATCGAGGGCCTCGACTCCGAGCGGTGTGTCGACTCCGAGGGGCTTCTTGCGCAGACGGAGGTCCCGAAGCGCCTCGTCGTGCTCGGCGGCGGCATCATCGGCTGCGAGTTCGCTTCGATCTTCCAGCGCTTCGGCAGCGAGGTGACGATCATCGAGATGCTGCCGGCGTTGATTCCGCAGGAGGATTCGGACGCGTCGAAGGAGCTCGCGAAGCAGTTCGGCAGGCGCGGGATCACCCTTCACCTCGAGAAGCAGTGCACCAAGGTGGAGGAGAAGGGAGGTTCGCTGACCGTGCACTTCGGCGACGGCGAGACGGTCGAAGCGGATCTCATGCTCGTATCCGTCGGCCGCGGCCCGAGCGTCGAAGGACTGGGTCTCGAAGCGATCGGGGTCGAGTTCGACAAACGGAAGGGCATCGCTGCAGACGAGCACCGACGCACCACCGTCGAGCACATCTACGCCGTCGGCGACTGTGCCGGCTACTGGCAGCTCGCGCACACCGCGTTTCGCGAAGGGGAAGTCGCCGCCGAGAACGCATGCGGGCACGAGTCCGTTGTCGACAACCGCGCCGTACCGCGGCCGATCTACACCGATCCCGAGATCGCCGGCGTCGGCCTGACCGAGGCGGAGGCGCGCGAGCAGTACGAGGACGACGTTGCGACCGGCATGTTCCCGTGGGTCGCCAACGCGCGTGCAGTGATGCAGAACGAGACCACCGGGTGGGTCAAGTCGATCCACGAGACGCGCTACGGCGAGCTGCTCGGTCTCGTCATGGTCGGGCCGCACGTGACCGATTTGATCGAAGCCGGGGTGGTGGCGATCGACGCGGAGGCGACGGTCGAGACCGTTGCCGACGGCATGGCTGCGCATCCAACGCTTTCGGAGGCGATCAAGGAGGCCGGGCTCGTGGCGCTCGGCCGGGCGATCCACATTCCGAACCGCAAGCGCGCGAAGACGCCGGCCTAGCGCGGCGGATATCGTTTACAAATAGCAAAAGCCGCCGCCGTATCCCGCTGCGCGGGTCGCTCGTTCCACCTGCATCGTGGCGACAGCAGCGCCGGAGATACCCGTCCTAGCTCGGGATCAGGCCTTTGAATCCCTGTACCGGCGCTACGTCAAGGACGTGTACCACTACGCGCTCGCGCTGCTACGGAATCCGGCCGACGCAGAAGACGTCACACAGACGACGTTCCTCAACGCGTACCGCGCGTACCAGCGCGGGATCGAGGTCGAGAAACCGCAGAACTGGCTGATCAAGATCGCGCACAACGTCGCGAGGACGCGATACGCGCGCGCAAGCCGTCGGGTGAAAGAAGTTCCGCTCGAGGATCACGTCGAACAGCTCGCGCTTCCCGAAGCCGACCGGCCTGATGTCACAGGTGTTCTGACCGCGCTCGGACGTCTGCCGTTCAACCAGCGCGCAGCGCTCGTCATGCGTGAGCTCGAGGGCCGGTCGTACGCCGAGATCGCCGACACGATCGGCGTGTCGGTCTCGGCCGTCGAGACTCTCATCTTCCGCGGGCGGAGGTCGTTGCGTTTGAAGGCGTCGGCGCTCCGGGCGCTCGTAGCGGTTCCACTTCCGAGCTCGCTGTCGCAGTTCTTCGAGGGCGGCGGCGTCCTCGCCGGAGGCGGGGCAGCCTTCGGCACGGGGTTCCTCGTGAAGGCCGCCGTTGCGCTCGTCGCCGGCGTCGTTGCAACCGGTGTGGGTGGTGATCGCAACCGACCGGCCGTGGCAGCGGCAGGATCGACACCGCGACCGGCGATCGGCCAATCGCGGCACCGTGCCGACGGTCTCGTGGCGCGGCCGGGTTTACGCTCGCTCAAAGCGAGCGACGCGAGGATCGTTGGCCGGGTTCGTGCGCGGTCCGCGCCGATCGCCATCGGGACCAAGCCCAGCCTCCCCGCGCTGGGAGCCGTGCAGGGGCAGGCGCCGTCGGTGGAGGGTCCCGCGACTACGAATACCCCGTCCGTGGTGCCCGCCGCACCGCTCCCGAGCCCGGTCTCCAGTCTCACGGATACCGTCGAAGCGGCGGTGCCGGCCGTGCCTGCGTCCCTGCCGGTCCAGGCCCCGAGTCTTCCGCCCGTTCAGGTCGACATCCCGAAGATTCCCGGAGGAATCCCGCTGCCCTAGCCAAATCCGCGGTAGGGGGACGCAAGATTCGGCCTGAACGGGTATCTACTAGGTCATGACGCCCCTGCTGGCGCAGAGGCCTCGCTCGGACCGGGCCTTCGAGCGGCTCTACAAGCGACACGTCGGGGACGTGTACCGGTACGCGCTCGCCGTCATGCGGAACCCCGCCGACGCGGAGGACGTCACCCAGACGACTTTCCTCAACGCGTACCGCGCCTACGCCGAGAAGGGCAGTCGCCCGGAGAAGCCCCAGAACTGGCTGATCGCGATTGCGCACAACGTCTGCCGGCAGCGGTTCCGCCAGTCGGCGAGGCGTCCGTCCGAGATCTCGTTCGAGGACGACATCGCGGACACGATCGCCGACGACGACGCGCCGACCGGCGACGACATCCGGCGAGCGCTCAGCCACCTCGCTTTCAACCAGCGGGCTGCGCTCGTCATGCGGGAGCTCGAGGGGCGCTCGTACGCAGAGATCGCCGACATCCTCGAGGTCTCGACGAGCGCGGTGGAGACGCTGATCTTCCGCGCGAGGCGCGCATTGCGGGAGCAGCTCGAGGGGTCGCTCACCTGCGGCGAGGCCGAGTTCGCGATCTCGCGACAACTCGACGGCCGGCTTCCACGGGCAGAGCGCGGACAGCTCCGCGCGCACCTGCGCGAGTGTTCGGAATGCGCGGGCTTCGCACGTCGCCAGCGCGCCCAGCGTGGCGCAATGAAGACGCTCGCGCTCGTGCCGGTGCCGGCGTCGCTGACGTCGCTGTTCGGTGGCGGGAGTGGGGCCGCGGTCGGAACGGGCCTTGGGCTGAAGGCAGCAGCAGCGGTTACGGCCGGCCTCGCGATCGGCGGCGCAAGTTACGAAGGGGTGCAACACGCGCCATGGCACGCACAGAAGTCGACGGCGACTGCGTCTCAAAAGGTGGTCGTGGCAGCGCTACCCGGCGCCGCCCTCTCGCCGGGTACGCCGTCTCGGGTCGCGGCTATGTCCGTTCCCGGCGTGCACGGCCACGGGGCCAGAGCAACGCACATCAAGCCGAAGAAGATCAAGAAGCTCTCCGCGCACGGCCGTCACCCACGCTTGACCGGGCGTTCGAGCTCCGCCTACCATGGCAAAGCCGGACAGCAGACTCATCCAGCGCACCCCTCACGCGGCGCGCTTGCACACCAAGCAGCGCAGGTAAAGGCAAAGCATCTCCAGTTGCCGGGTCCGATCGGGGAGCATCCCGCACCCCGTGCCGGGCGTGGCAAGCCGAAGTAACCTCGTACTTTCCCGTGGCATGTGTTCGGTCCCGACCGGGAAAGGTGCTTGGTAGGCTCGATCGGCGAAAGGAGACCCATGGGGATCATCAATCGACGGAACGCCGTGCTCGGCTGGGGTGTCTGGAAGGTCGCGAAGAAGTTCGGGAAGCGCAAGGCGCGGGCGGCAGTCCCGGGAACCGGTGAACACGCCGGGTTGAACAAGGGAGCGATTGCTTCGATGCTTGCTGCAGCGGGCGGCGGGCTGTGGTTCTGGCGCAAGAAGTCGGACGAGACGACGCCAGGCTCGTAGTGGCGGACATTCCCGCCGGCCTCATCAGGCGCGCGCTCGCAGGAATCATTCCCTACGAGCCGGGCAAGCCGGTCGAAGAGGTTCAGCGTGAGCTCGGTCTCGAACGTGTGGTCAAGCTCGCGTCCAACGAGGGGCCGTACGGCCCGTTCCCGCAGGCACTCGAAGCGTTGGAGCGGTCGGCCGGCGAGTTGAATCGCTATCCGGACGGTGGTGCGTACCGCCTCCGCACCGCGCTCGCCGAACGACACGGCGTGCGGTTCGAGGAGATCGCGATCGGCGGCGGGGCAGATGGTCTCATCGACGGGATCTCGCAGGCGGTGCTCGAGGAGGGGGACAAGATCGTCTGCGGCTGGCCGTCGTTTCCGAGCTATGCCATCTACGGACGCAAGCTCGGGGCGGAGGCGGTTCAGGTGCCGCTCCGAGACGATCGCTACGACCTGGACGCATTGCTCGGCACGATCACGGAGCGGACGAAACTCGTATACGTCTGCCATCCGAACAATCCGACCGGAACGATGAACTCGCGCAGCGAACTGGATTCGTACTTCGCGCGAGTTCCGGACCACGTGCTCACGGTGCTCGATCAGGCCTACTTCGAGTACGTCGACGATCCGGACTATCCGGACGCGATCGCGGAGTACTTCAAGGCGGGCCGGCAGGTGATCGTGCTCCGGACCTTTTCGAAGATCTACGGCCTCGCCGGCGCGAGGGTTGGCTACGGCGCGGGGCCAGCCGAGCTCGTCGTGGCGCTCGGAAAGACACGGCGGGCGTTCGACTTGACGACGCCGGCGCAGGAGGCTGCCCTTGCGAGCCTGAATTCGCCCGGCGAGCTCGAGCGCAGGAAAAGGGCCAATGCCGAAGGCCGCGCCGAGCTCGAGCGGATCCTGACGGAGGCGGGCTACAAGGTGACCGGACCGGCGGTGGGAAACTTCGTCTTCGTCGATCTGGGCGAGGATGCACAACCTTGGTTCGAGGCGTTGCTGCGCGAAGGCGTGATCGTGCGTCCGCTTGCCGGCTTCGGCGCTCCGCAGGCGATTCGCGTGACTGTCGGAACGCCGGACGAGCATGTGTTCCTCACACAAGCACTTGCGCGAGTGAGGACGACCGCGGCGGCTTCCTGACAGACTTCGCCGGCGTGACCGGCCTCCGTCGCCAGCTGAGCCTTCTCGGCACCGCACCTGGTTTTCGGCTGCTGTTTCTGTCCACACTCGGGTCCAGTCTCGGGACCCTGCTCGCGACCGTCGCGCTCGTCGTCGACATCAAGGACCGCACCAATTCGGGCTCGTGGGTGAGCGTTCTGTTGATCGTCGAGTTTCTGCCGGCTGTGGCCGTCGGGCTCGCGCTCGGCCCGCTGCTCGATCGAATTTCGCGCCGCGGACTGATGATCGTCTCGGACCTGGTTCGGGCTGGGGTCTTCTTCACGCTGCCGTTTGCGAACACGGCCGGACAGATCGTCGCCCTCGCCGGGATAGCGGGACTGGCCACCGGGTTCTTCCGCCCGGCGGTATACGCGGGCCTGCCGAACCTCGTCGACGAACACGAGCTCGCGCGCGCGAACTCACTGATCCAGACGAGCGAGAACGTGAGCTGGACTGTTGCGCCGATCATCGGGGGCGCGCTCGTCGCCGCATCCGGGCCGCATCTCGCGTACTGGCTGAACGGGGCTTCGTTTCTCGTCTCGGCCCTGCTGTTGCTGCGCATCCCGGCAACCAAGCTTCAGGGTGCCCTCGCGGTGAGCCGCGGCCACCTGCGCGACCTCAGGGACGGGTTTGCGCGCGTGATCCGAACGCGTCCACTGCTGACCGTTCTCGTCGTGTGGACGATCGCTCTGGGAGCCGTGGCGTCGACGCAGACGGCACAGGTGTTTCTCGCCAAGGACGCGTTCCATGCCGGTGACTTCGGCTACGGCTTGATCTTCGGCTTCATCGGGCTCGGCCTTGCGATCGGGAGCTTCGGGGCGGGCGGCTGGCTGGAGAGGTGGCCGGTCGGCAACGTCTATTCGGGAAGCATTCTCCTGCAGGCAGTCGGAGTTGCCGCTGCGGCTGTTGCCCCGAACGTGTGGGTCTCGCTGCCCTGTTTCGTGCTCGCCGGGATCGGCAACGGCACCGCGGTCGTGTGCAACTCGCTCCTTGTGCAGCGGGGCGCACCGGACACGATCCGCGGACGCGTCTTCACCGTGATCATGAGCGTCAACTACGCCGTGTACGGGCTCGGCTTCGTCGTCGCAGGGCCGCTCACCGACCGGGTCGGTCCGCGCTGGGTGTTCGGCGGCGTCGGCATCGTGCTCGCCGGCACTGCTGTCGTTGCGTATGCGCTTGCGCGTGGGGCGGAGCAGGGACTCGAGCGAACCGCCGAGGCCGAGGCCGCATAGTCAATGCACGGGCGGCGTGACTGGACGCGGGAGTCGCTCGCGGAAGGTGTTCGCGCGGGCGACACGCGGGCGCTCGCCCGGGCGATCTCGCTGGTCGAAAACGGCGACCCGCTCGCCTACGACCTCGTTCATGACATCTACCCCGAGACGGGGCGCGCCTACGCGGTCGGCATCACCGGCCCACCCGGTGTCGGCAAGTCGAGCCTCATCTCGACGCTCATCGCGCACATCCGGGAGCAGGATCGAACCGTAGGCGTGATCTCGGTCGACCCGTCGAGCCCCTTCACGCAGGGAGCGCTCCTCGGCGACCGGATCCGGCTCTCGGATCACTTCCTCGATCCCGGCGTGTTCATCCGTTCGATGGGCACGCGGGGCCATCTCGGCGGCCTGGCGGAGACGACGCTGCAGGCGCTGCTCATCCTCGACGCCGCTGGGAAGGAGCTTGTCTTCGTGGAGACCGTCGGCGCGGGGCAGAGCGAGGTCGAGGTGATCGGGATCGCCGACACGGTCGTGCTCGTGCTGATGCCCGGATCGGGAGACTCGGTGCAGGCGCTCAAGGCGGGGATCATGGAGATTCCCGACGTGATCGCGATCAACAAGATGGATCATCCCGCTGCGAAGACGATGCTGAACGAGGTGCGCTCGATCCTGTCGCTCGACAAGGAGCGGTCCTGGAAGCCGCCGATCGTCCTCACGGAGGCGACAACCGGCCAGAACGTCCCGGAGCTGTGGGAGAAGATCGAGGCGCACCGCGCGCATCTCGAGTCCGAGGGCCGGCTCGAGGAGCGCAGGCGCAAGAATCTCGCCGGCGAGGTGTTCGCCATTGCATCCGGTCGCGCGAAGACGCATCTCCAGCAGGCGGTGGCGGACGATCCCGAGCTGCGGCGCCTGCTGGACGAGGTGCAGCGACGAGAGCTCGACCCGCTGACCGCCGTTAGAGAGATCATGGAGAGGGTGTTCAAGCTTGGCGACACTGCAGATCGCACCGACACTCGCTGACATCCAGGAGGCGCGGCGACGTCTCCACGGGATCGCGGTACAGACGCCGATCTACTTGTCGGAGACCTTCTCGCGCCGCTGTGGGCGTGAGGTTCGCCTCAAAGCGGAGAACCTTCAGAGGACGGGAGCGTTCAAGATCCGCGGCGCCGTCAACAAGCTCAGCACGCTGTCGCCGGAGGAGCGTGAGGCCGGGGTTGTTGCGGCCAGCGCCGGCAATCATGGGCAGGCTGTCGCCTGGGCGGCACGCCAGCTCGGTCTCCGTGCGCGCATCTTCGTTCCGGACACCGCGCCGATGGCGAAGGTCGAGGCGTGCAAGAACTACGGAGCCGAGACGGAGCTGACCGGCTCGTTCTTCGAAGACGCGATGGAGGCAGCGCGCGCCTACGTCGACGAGACCGGCGGCACGTTCATCCATCCCTACGAGGACAAGCTCGTCGTCGCGGGTCAGGGGACGATCGCGCTCGAGCTGCTCGAGCAGGAGCCCGAGGTCGGCACCGTCCTGATCCCGATCGGTGGCGGGGGGCTTTCGCTTGGCATCGCGACCGCGCTGCGTGCCCTGCGGCCCGAGGTCCGGATCGTCGGAGTGCAGGCCGGGGTGGACGGCTACACAATCGCCGACGGGATCGCGGTGAAAGTTCCGAGCGAGCTCACGATGCCGCTCCTCGAGGAGCTCCTAGACGACATCGTCACGGTCACGGACGAGGAGATCAGCGAGGCGATCGTGCTGCTCCTCGAGCGCGCAAAGCTCGTCGTCGAGGGCGCGGGCGCGGTCGGAGTGGCTGCGCTGCTCGCCGGCAGGGCGGGAGGCTCGGGGATGGCGATCCCGATTCTCTCCGGCGGGAACATCGATCCGACGATGCTGATCTCCGTCATGCGCCACGGCCTGACCGTCGCGGGGCGCTATCTCGTCATGCGGACCAGGCTTCCCGACCTGCCGGGTGAGCTGATCAAGCTGCTGTCACTCGTCGCGGAGGAGCGCGGGAACGTGATCGCCGTCGAGCATCACCGCGAAGGCGTCGACATTTCGGTGAGCGAGACGGAGATCGGCGTGACACTCGTTACGCGCGACGAGGCACACTGCCAGCAGATCCTCGCCGCGGTGAAGGAGCGCGGGTACAGGGTCGAGCGTCTCGGCTGACCATGGAGGGTCGGCGTGAGCGCAAAGTGGTGACGGTGCTGTTCGCCGACCTCGTCGGCTTCACAGCGCGTGCAGAGCAGCTCGATCCCGAAGACGTCGAGGCGATTCTCCGTCCCTACCACGAGCGCCTGCGTGGCGAGCTCGAGCGGTTCGGCGGCACGGTGGAGAAGTTCATCGGCGATGCGGTGATGGCTCTCTTCGGCGCGCCCGTTGCACACGAGGACGATCCGGAACGTGCGGTGCGAGCAGCGCTCGCGATCAGGGACTGGGCCCGCGAGGACGATGCGGTGCAGGTTCGGATCGCCGTGAACACCGGTGAGGCCTTGATCAACCTCGGGGCGCGTCCCGAAGCCGGCGAGGGAATGGCTGCGGGTGACGTCGTCAACACGACCGCCCGGCTTCAGTCTGCCGCGCCCGTCAACGGCGTGATCGTCGGCGAGACGACGTATCGAGCGACGCAGCCGGTAATCGACTATCGGGACGTCGACGCAGTGGAGGCGAAGGGCAAGGCAGAGCCACTTCAAGTCTGGGAGGCGCTCGAGCCCCGGTCCCGCGTCGAGACGGAGGCGGTGTCGACGCACCGGCCGCTGATCGGACGGGAGCACGAGCTCGATCAGCTGGTCGGCGCCTTGACCCGCGCACGCCGCGAGCACTCGCCTCAGCTCGTGACCCTCGTCGGTGTGCCCGGGATCGGCAAGAGCCGTGTCGTGACTGAGCTGTTCGCGGTGGTCGAGGCCGATCCGGAAATCATCTTCTGGCGCCACGGCCGCTCACTCCCCTACGGCGACGGCGTCACGTTCTGGGCAGTGGCCGAGATGGTAAAGGCGCAAGCCGGCATCCTGGAGACCGACACGGCAGAGGAAGCCGGAGCGAAGCTTCGCTCGACCCTCGACGACCTCGTCGAGGAATCGGAGCGAGACCGGTTAGAGGCGTACTTGCGACCGCTCGTCGGCCTTGCCGGCGAGGTCGAAACAGGTGGCGATCGCCGGGCAGAGTCCTTTTCTGCGTGGCGCCGCTTCTTCGAAGCACTCGCCGATCGTCGACCGCTCGTCCTGATCTTCGAAGATCTTCACTGGGCGGACGACGATCTCCTCGACTTCGTCGATGAGCTTGCAGACTGGGTCGAAGGCGTTCCGATGCTGGTGCTTTGTACCGCCCGACCCGAGTTGCTCGACCGGCGTCCCGGCTGGGGGGGCGGGAAGCGCAACGCGGTCACCGTGTCGCTTGCTCCGCTATGCGAAGACGAGACCGCTCGCCTGATCGCGCAGCTGCTGAACCGGTCGGTGCTCCCCGCGGAGACGCAGGCTGCCCTCCTCGCACGCGCCGGGGGCAACCCCCTCTACGCCGAGCAGTTCGTGCGCATGTATGCGGAGCGCGGTGAGCAGACGGAACTGCCCGAGACCGTGCAGGGCATCATCGCGGCGCGCCTCGACTCGCTCGATCTCGACGGAAAGTCTCTGCTCCAGAACGCGGCCGTTCTCGGAAAGGTCTTCTGGGCCGGTGCGCTCGCGGCGATCAGCAGCGTCTCGGTCGCAGAGCTCGAAGAGCGGTTGCGTCCGCTCGTGCGGCGAGAGTTCGTCACGCGCGGACGCCGCTCGTCGGTCGCCGGCGAGACGGAGTACGAATTCGGCCACGTCCTGGTGCGCGACGTTGCCTATGGCCAGATTCCGCGAGCCGAGCGCGTAGCAAAGCACCGTCGAGCGGCCGAGTGGATCGAGTCGCTGTCGCCGGACCGGTCGGAGGATCGAGCCGAGATGCTCGCGCACCACTATCTCGCTGCGCTCGAGTTTGCACGGGCTGCGGGCATCGATCTCACCGAGGTGGCAGGCGCCGCGCGTGCTGCGCTCCGCGAAGCCGCCGAGCGCGCGGCGTCGCTCGGTTCCTACGGACAGTCGATACGCCTTTACGACGCGGCGCTCGAACTCTGGCCCGAGGACGAACCGGAAAGAGTCATCGTTTCGCTTAGCCGCGAGCATGCGTTTTACGAGCACGGGGAGTTTCCCGACCTGGATGTGCTCGATACGCTTGGAACCGCACTCGCGACTTCCGGGCATGGCGAGCTGGCAGCCCAAGCCGAGATGCTCGCGGCCAAGACCGCGTGGGCGATCGGCAAGGGCAACGTGGCCGAACAGCACGGAGACCGGGCTCTCGCGCTCATGGCTGATGCCCCGTCCTCGCCGGCCAAGGCGATGGTGCTCGTGGAGCGGGCGCGTC
>VAXG01000110.1:30690-45220 GCA_005883355.1 Actinomycetota bacterium
TGCTCCTCGACGAAGGCTTGCCGATGGCGGAACGATTCGGGCTCGACCGACTGCGCGCATCCGGGCTGGTTACGCTCGGGACGATGCCGGACACGGATATTGCCGTGATCAAGCGCGGCATCGAAATCGCCCTCCGGATGGACGACGTGCAGCAGATTCAACGCGGCTACAACAACCTGGGGGAAAGAATGTGGACCGAAGGCGACCTTGAGGGCGCGCTCGAGTCGTACGAGGCGGGACGCCGCTCCACCTATCGGCTCGGCGGGCACGCGCTCTTGCGCTGGCTCGACGCACAGCAAGCCTGGGCGTTCCACTGCGTCGGCGAATGGGATCCGGCACTCGCGCTTCTTGACGGCTTCTTGGCCGAGTCCGATGCCGGAGCGCTCCATTATCAGGATCAGCTCGCCCGCCTTCTTCGTGCCCAGATGCGGTACGGACGAGGCGATGTCGACGGTGCATTCGAGGACGCCGAGCTCGGCGCAGCCGCGGCGCGGGAGGCGGGCGACCCGCAGGCACTTCTGTCGCTCGAGCTCTCCTTCCCGCTGCTCATCGGCGAGGGAAGGATCGACGAAGCGAACCGCCTCCTCGACGAGCTCTACGCAGCGGTTTACGCCGAAAACTTCGTCTATGCGATGGACGGCCCGCTCGCGATGGCCGACCTCGGTCGAGTAGATGCTCTGCGGGCGGCGGTCGAAGGGGCCGCGATAGGTGAACCGTGGCGTCTCGTCGTCGGTGCACTCCTCCAGGGCGATTACGTGACGGCGGCAGATCGATACGCGGATGTCGGTGCGAGGACCTACGAGGCGCACTCGCGTTTTCGGGCAGCCAAACGCCTTCTTGACCAGGGTCAGCAGGCGGCCGCGACGGAACAGCTAGGCCGCGCGCTCGCGTTCTACCGGTCGGTCGGCGCTACGCGATACATCCGGGACGGCGAGGCGTTGCTGCGGGCATCAGCCTGAGCCGCCGCAGCGCCTGAACGACACGGTTCCCCCCGGCCAGTCGTGGACGCCGCCGTGCAGGACCGGACGTGCATCGATCCCGGCGGCCGTCAGGACGCTCGCCGCGATGCTCGCCCGCATGCCTGACTCGCAGATCGTCACGACCGGCTTTTCCGGGTTGACGCCATCCGTTCCGAATCCACGCAACAGCCGGAATGGAATGTGCAGCGAGCCCGGTATGTAACCCTCGTCCCGCTCAGACTTTTCCCGGACGTCCAGGACCTCGACGGCACCTTGCTCGAGCAGCTCCTCCAGCTCGTCGAGCTCCACCGGATCGAACTTTTCCGTTGCTGGCACCCCATTGACGTAGCCGGCGAGCTCGAGGAAGCCGACCGCGCGTAGCCCACGAGCCGCCTCCTGCGCCTCGGCCTCGTCGGCTGCATGGATGACGATTCGCTCGTCTGGATCGAGGACGAATCCGGCCCGGGTCGCGAAGGAGGAACCCGTGGCCGGAACGTTGAACGCGCCGTGGACGTGTCCCGCGGCATGCGTGTCTGCGGGCCGAACGTCGAGGATGGTCGCCTCGCCCGGATCGTCGAGGTTCTCGAGCTGCGCCGGCGCGCCGACGAACGGTCCCTTGTTCAGCGCGACGACGCGCGCCGTGGTCGGGGGGCGCGGGGTGGAGAGAGAGGCGGTCGCGTTGATGAACGCCTGCGCGTCGCCGGATGCCAGCTTCGCGTTCGTGCGCTTCTCGTTGCCGATCGTCGAGGAGTGATCGGGGCTCATGGCCGCACCGCAGAGCGAGCCGGCGACGTGGCCGGGATAGACCTCGTACGTATCCGGGAGTTGCGTCAGCCGCTGCAGCGAGTGGAAGAGGCCCTCGGCGCCTTCGCGCGCCTCGACGGCGAGGTCGGGTCGCGCGGCGTCGCCGATGAACAGCGAATCGCCCGTGAGAACGAGCCGGTCGTCCACGACGAAGGCGCAGTGCTCCGGCCGGTGGCCGGGAGTGTGGATCACACGGATCGGGACGGAACCGGCCGTCAGCTCCTGGCCGTCCGCCAGCGGCTCGAACGCGAACTCCGGTTCGGCGAGCGGATGGACCGAGGTCGGCACGCCGTGCTCGAGCGCGAGTCGCCCGTGACCGGAGACGTGATCTGCGTGGGTATGGGTCTCGAGCACCCGAACGATGCGCACGCCCGCGTCGTTCGCCGCCTCGAGGTACTGCTCGATCGCGTACGCGGGGTCAACCAGGATGGCCTCCCCCTTGCTGGGGTCGCCAATCAGGTAGGAGGCGCAGCCGAGATCGTCGTCGACGAACTGGCGAAACAGCACATCCGAGAAGCTAACAGCGTGCCCGGCTAGTTTTCTTGAAGCGTTGGCCGTTCGGGCCCTTCTCCTCCTCGCCCTGCTCTGTGCCCTGGTCCTCCCCGAGACGGCCTGGGCCCATCCCAGGCTCCTGCGGAGCGTCCCTGGCGACGGAACCGTGCTGAGTGTGGCGCCGACCCGCGTCCGCGTCTTCTTCGCCAACGACATTCGCGCCGCGTCTGGGATCAAGGCGATCCGCAACGGAGGTGGTTCAGTGCTCGGAGGAAAGCCGCGGGTCATCGGCGGCCACGTCCTCGTCGTCCCTCTCCGAGCGGGTCTCGGAGACGGCGACTACACGGTGCTGTGGCGTGTCCGCTCGGACGACGGCCACACGCTGGCGGGAGTGCTCGCGTTCGGCGTCGGCGCCGGGCGGGCCCCGCCGCATGCGGCTCTTTCTGCGGGCAATGGCCCCGGCTTCCAGGACGTCGTCTCCCGCCTGCTCTTCTTTGCGGGCCTTCTGACTGCCGCGGGCGCGGCGTTCTTCCGGTTCGCGGTTGGCCGCGTGCCGGTGCGGCTGATGCTCGGCGCGTTCCTCCTCGTCTTCGTCGGTGCATCGGGGATGGGTCACGACGTCTCGGTCTCGACGCGGTTCGGCATCGTGATGGCGGTGGCGGCGGCGGTCTCGGCGCTCGGCGCGGTCATCGCCGCTGTCGTGCCTGTCTTTCCGAGGATCGAGCCGCTGCCCTTCGTCACCGGGCTGGCGTTGTTGCCGCTGCCGACGCTCGGGGGCCACTCCCTCGACCAGGGCAGGCCGTTGCTGGAGCCGGCGGTTGACTTCCTGCACGTTGCGGCCGCTTCGTTCTGGCTCGGCGGGCTCGTTGCGCTCGGGCTGGCGCTCAGGGGCTCGGACGACCATGCTCCGATGTTGCGCCGCTTCTCCAACGTCGCGCTCGTCTCCGTCGCACTGCTCGCCACCACCGGCGTGACTCGCGCGTTCGCAGAGCTGAGCTCGCTGGGACAGGTGTGGTCGACTGGCTATGGGCGCGTGCTGATCGTGAAGACGGCGCTGCTCTCTGCTCTGGTGGGGATCGGCTGGCGCAACCGCTACCGGCTCCTCCCGCGGCTGTCAGTCGACGGTCTGCGGCGGAGCGTCGCCGTCGAGCTGGCGCTGTTCGCCGCTCTCGTCGCAGCCGTCGCGCTGCTGACGGATCTACGGCCCGGGCGCGACCGTGTCGCGCGCGCGGCCGTGGTCGAGGCGAAAGGGCCGCCGCCCGCGCCTGCGACGAACATGTGGGTGCAGGCCCGCGAGACCGGCCCGTTCGGGGTTGCGCTCGCCGTTCGCCGGCCGGACGCGGAGGTGTTCGTGCTGGGCCAGGACAACCTGGGAGTCAACGGGCTCGCAGTGAAGGTCGCGGGCGTTCCCGCCACCTCTTGCGGGGCCGGGTGCTACCGAGCACGGCTTTCCTCGGCCGGCCCTGTCAGCGTTTCCGTGGCCGGTCGCGTGCTCGTCTTCCACGTTCCCGCCAAGGCGCGTCCGGCGGCCGCGCTCGTCGCGCGCGCGACGAGCGCGTTCCGGCGCTTGCGGAGCGTCGACTACCTGGAGCGGCTTGCCTCGAGCCCGCAGAACAAGGTGATCGCCGCGTTCACCCTGGAGCGTCCCAACCGGCTCGAGTACCGCATCCGCGGCGGCGCGGACGGGATCATCATCGGCTCGCGGCGCTGGGACCGGGCGCGAGGGGGGAAGTGGGTGCCGTCGCCGCAGGAGGTGACGCCGCAACCGGAGCCGATCTGGGCGGGCCACTCGACGAACGCATATCTGCTCGAGGCGACACCGACGACGTACGTCGTCTCCTTCTTCAAGCCGACGGGCCCGGTGTGGTTCACGCTGCGCCTTGACCGCAAGACGCTGCTGCCGCGAAGCCTGCAGATGACGGCGGCGGCGCACTTCATGACTCACCGCTACACCGGATTCAACGAAGCGCGGAAGATTCGCGCTCCTTCACCGTGAACGTACCGGTGCCAGGCACGGGTACGCACCTGTGACGAGCTGCACGCAGAACTCAGCGAGGCCGCGCGGCGAGACGGCTTCTCGGAGTCGTACCGGTGCCAGGCACGGGTACGAAAGCCTCACGGCGGTGTGACACCTTAGACGCCGAGGTGCCGCGCGATGACCATCCGCTGCACTTCGTTCGTACCCTCGCCGATCTCTAGGATCTTCTGGTCCCGGTAGAGCCGCGAGATGGCGTATTCGTCCATGTAGCCGTAGCCGCCATGGATCTGTAGGGCCCAGTTCACGGCCCGGTTCGAGAGCTCGCCGGTAAAGAGCTTCGCCTGCGCTGCCGCGAGCGCGAAGTCGCGGCCCTGATCCTTGAGCCATGCCGCCTTGTAGACGAGATTCCGGCCGGCCTCGAGCTCCGTGGCCATGTCTGCCAGCTTGAACTGAACCGCCTGGAACTTCGAGATCGGCTTGCCGAACTGCTGCCGCTCCTGCGCGTAGCCGTAGGCCAGGTCGTATGCGCCCTGTGCGAGCCCGACGCCCATCGCGGCGACCGAGATCCGCCCACCGTCGAGGATCTCGAGGAACTGCTGGAAGCCCTGGCCCCTCGGGCCGAGAAGATTTTCGTCCGGGACGGCTGCGTCCTTGAAGGAGAGCTCGCGCGTGTCGGACGCGCGCCAGCCGAGCTTCTTCATCGGCTTCGAGATCTCGTACCCTGGCGTTCCGTTCGGCACGATGATGTTGGAGATCTCGTCTTCGCCCGTGCGCGCGGTGATCGTCACGCAAGCCGTGATGTCCGTGCCCGCGTTGGTGATGAAGATCTTCGAACCGTTCACGACCCACTCACCGTCACGTAGCTCTGCGTGCGTGCGCGTCGCGCCCGCGTCGGAGCCGGCACCGGGCTCCGTCAATCCGAACGCCGAGAGCTTCCTTCCCGCCGCAAGCTCGGGGAGCCAGCGCTGCTTCTGTTCCTCGCTGCCGAAGTAGAAGATCGGGAGCGTCCCGAGGGAGTGGTGGGCCGCAACCGTGATCGCGACCGACGAGTCCACGCGCGTGAGCTCCTCGATGGCGATGGCGTACGACACCGTGTCGGCACCGGCGCCCCCGTACGCCTCCGGGATCGTCATGCCCATGAGCCCGAGCTCGGCGAGCTCGCCGACGAGGTCGTACGGGAACCGGCTCTCCCGGTCCAGCTCCTCTGCCACGGGAGCAACCCGCTCCTCCGCGAACGCGCGCACCGTCGAGCGGACGAGCTCGTGCTCCTGATCGAGATCGAAGTTCAACTGGAGAGGCTTTGCGCGAGCTCGACGATCAGCCGAACGCCGTACCCGGTGCCACCGCGCTGCGTCAGGTAGTCGCCGCGCGAGCGCTCGAGGAACCCGGGGCCGGCCATGTCGATGTGCGCCCACGGCCCCTCGCCCGAAAATTCGCGGAGGAACTCGGCGGCGAGAACCGGCGAGCCTTGCCGCAGATCGGACGAGTTCTTCAGATCGGCGAAGGAGGAGTCGACGTAGCGCCGGTAACGAGGATGAAGGGGGAACGGCCAGGCGTGATCGCCGCTCGTCTTCGCCGCAGCCAGAACCTCATGCAGCCACCCCTCTTCGTTGGCGAAGAGCCCGGCGTAGAAGTCCCCGAGGGCGAGCTCCATTGCGCCCGTGAGCGTCGCAAGGTCGAGCACGTGAGTGGCGCCCTCGCGTCGCGCATACCACAGCGCATCCGCCAGCACGAGGCGCCCTTCCGCGTCGGTGTTCGTGATCTCGATCGTCTTGCCGTTCGCTGCGCGGAGGATGTCGCCCGGCCGGAACGAGTCACCGCTGACGAGATTCTCTGCGGCCGCGACCACCGCGACGATGCGCACCGGCAGCTCGAGCTCCGCCACCGCCGCCATGGCTGCGATCACGGCCGCGCCGCCGGCCATGTCGCCCTTCATGTCCTGCATCTTCAATGCGGGCTTCAACGAGATGCCGCCGGCGTCGAAGGTGATGGCCTTGCCGACGAGGCCGAGGACGAGGTCCTCGCGAGTCGCACGCGCCGGTTCGTAACGAAGGACGATCAGGCGCGGCCCGTTCGAGCTCGCTCGGCCGACGGCCGAGAGCGCTCCCATCCCGAGCTCGTCGATCCGTGCGGAATCGAGTGCCTCGACGGCAAGCGTCGGCCCTGCGAGCTCGGCCGCCCGCATGGCGAGGGCTTCGGGAGTCAGCTCGTTCGGCGGCGAATTGGCGAGGTCTCGTGCGAAGTTGACCCACTTCCCCACAGTGGCGATCCGGCTTGCGCTCTCCGCCAGGCCGTTGCCGGCCGTCGTGTAGAGCACGATCTTCTCGACGCGCGCCGCAGGCTTTTCTTGTGTCTTCCAGCGCGCGGGGCTGTACGAGCCGAGCATCGTGCCTTCGACGATCGCGCGAGCCTGGACGGCGAGGGGGAGGGGGAGAGAGTCGTCCAGCAGCCAGGCCAAGGTCCCGCCGACGTCCGCGACCCGGTCGGCGACTGCAGAGGCGGCCGTACGCAGTGCGTCCGCGTCGACCTCCTCCTTCTTCCCGATCCCGGCGACGACGACCCGCCGGGCGTTGAGCTCACCGTCGGTGTGCAGGACGACGGTCGTCCCGAGCTCGCCCTTCAAGTCGCCGCTGTCGGCTAGGCGTTGCAGCCGGCCCTTGAACCTCCCATCGAGCTCCCGGGCTCCGTTCGAGAAGGCACCCTCGGTGTTCCCCTCTGGAAAGGGGATCGCCACGAAGTCGGGCTCGCCTTCCCCTGGCGCCTTGACCTCGATCACGACCTCCCCCATCGGGTCGCGATCGTAGCCGAGCTGGAGGGTTTTACCGTGTCCTTACGAAATCAGGCTAACCCGGTTCAACTTTGCACGTCAGATGCCGATGATGACCCTCGAGATGAGCGCAACCCTGCGGCGGCTCTCAGTCCCCTCGCGTTTTCGGCGCGGGCGCTCGCGCCCGACCGTCGAGGCGCTGTTGGAGGAGATCGCCGGCCTCACGACCGAGCGGCAAGGCCTACGCGATCAGGGCATCAACGGATCGCGGCTGGAGCACAACAGAGTGATGCTCGCCAAGAAGCAATGGGAGCTCTCGCACGCGCTGATCGACCGCTACCTCTGAGGTAGGGTTGGCTCCCATGACGGGAGTGAAGGAGTTCTTCGACGGTCTCGAGAGCCGTGCAGACGCGTCGAAGACCGCGGGCATGACCAACTCGTACCTCTTCGACATCGACGGCGCGGGCAAGTGGGTGGTGAGGGTCGAGGACGGCAAGGTCAGCGTCACCGAAGGTGGGGAGGGCGCCGACGCGGTCATCACGACCTCCGCTGAGACGTTCCAGAAGATCATCAGCGGAGAGCAGAACCCGACGAGCGCCTACATGACCGGCAAGCTGAAGGTCAAAGGAGACATGGGCGCCGCGATGAAGCTGCAGAAGCTCTTCTAGGTTCGGGCGCGTTCCCGTTCCGGGCGACGGACTGACTAATCCTCGAGCTCGACGAGGACTGCGCCACCGGCGACCCGGTCGCCTTCCGCGACATGCACCGCGCGCACGACTGCGTCATACGGTGACGTCAGCGGCGTCTCCATCTTCATCGCCTCGAGAACGACGAGGGGCTGCCTCGCTCGCACGGAATCGCCCGCGCCGACGAGGAGCCGGATCACGGTCCCGGGCATCGGCGCCGTGACCCGGCTCTGCCCGCCCGCCGCGCCGCGATGGTCTGCGCTGCTTGTCTCGATGTCCGGTGGAAGCACCGATGCGGGGCCTGCGCCGTTCAGCCGGAACGGCGTCCGCCACGGAGCGGGTGCGACGCGCGCGGGCGCGGGCGAGAGCGGCGGATGCTCGACGAGGAATGCCGTCGTCGTGTCGCCGGCTCGCACGACGGGATGTGAGACGAGCCAGCGCAGGAACGGCAGGTTCGTCGTGACGCCTTCGGCCTCCGTCTCCGCGAGTGCGTCCTGGAGACGGTCGAACGCCTCGTCGCGCGTTTCACCGTGCGCGATCAGCTTCGCGATCATCGGGTCGTAGGCGACCCCGATCTCGTCGCCTTCGGCGACGCCCGCGTCGACCCGGACCCTCTGCGGCAGCCGTAACCTTTCGATGCGACCGGTCTGCGGGAAGAAGGTGCGCGGATCCTCGGCGTAGAGCCGCACCTCGACCGCATGACCCCGGCGCTCCGGCAGGTAGTGGTCGACTGTCTTCGTCCCTTGCGCGGCTTCGATCTGCCAGCGAACGAGATCCGTGGCCGTCACCAGCTCGGTGACCGGATGCTCGACCTGGATGCGTCCGTTCAACTCGAGGAAGTAGAAGTCTTGCCCGTCGACCATGAACTCGGCGGTGCCGGCGTTTTCGTAGTCGATCGCCCTCGCAAACGCCAGCGCGGACTCGATCATCCGCCAGCGGCCTTCGCGATCGATACCGGGTGACGGCGACTCCTCGAGAACCTTCTGATGGCGACGCTGAATCGAGCATTCCCGCTCGAAGAGATGCGTCACGTTCCCGTGTGCATCCCCGAACAACTGCACCTCGACGTGGCGCGGACGCTCCACGTAGCGCTCGCAGAAGACGCGGTCGTCTCCGAACGCGGCCTTCGCCTCCCGTTGCGACGCCGCGAGAGCGTCTTGCAGCTCCGAGGGCTCGCGGACAAGTCGCATGCCGCGCCCGCCGCCCCCTGCCGCGGCCTTGACCACGACGGGGTAGCCGATCTCCTCGGGCTCCCCGGTCGGAACGACCGGAACGCCGGCCTCGGTCGCGATCCGCTTCGCCTCGAGCTTGTCGCCACCCGCGCGCAACGCCTCCGGCGACGGGCCGATCCAGGTCAGTCCGGCGGCGTTCACCGCCTCGGCGAAGCCAGGGTTCTCGGCGAGGAAGCCGTAGCCCGGATGAATCGCGTCCGCTCCGGTCTGCTTCGCGGCCCGGATGTGCTCCTCTGAAAAGAGGTAGCTCGCGATCTCCATCGTCTCGCCGGCTGAGCGGGCGTGGAGGGAGCCTTTGTCGTCGGGAGCGACGACCGCGACTGTCGCGATTCCGAGCTCACGCGCTGCGCGGAAGACGCGCAGCGCGATCTCGCCGCGGTTTGCGACGAGCAGCTTGCGGATCAAGCCTTCTTTCCCGGGTTGAGCAGGTTCTGCGGGTCGAACGCGCGCTTCACCGCATTGTGCAGCTCGAACGCACGAGGGCCGAGCTGCTTGTCGAGCCAGTTCCGCTTCACGAAGCCGACGCCGTGCTCACCCGAGATCGTTCCGCCCAGCCGTAGCGCGAGCTCGAAGAGGGCCTCGGAAAGTTGCGGTGCCAGCGCCAGTTCTTCCTCGTCGTCCCCCGCGAGCAGGAACACCGTGTGGAGGTTGCCGTCGCCTGCGTGGCCCCACGAGCACGTGGGCACGCCGAACCTGCGTCCGACCTCGAGCGACTCCACGATCGCCTCGCCGAGCCGGTCGAGCGGCACTGCGATGTCCTCGCTCGCTTTGCCGCCGCGCTGGGCATCCACGACGAGCGCCAGACCGTCACGCCAGCGCCACAACGAGGCGATCTCCTGCGGCGCTTGCGGGGAGTAGAGCGCGAGCGCGTTCTCGCCCAGGAGGTCGAGCAGGGCCGCGCGGATCCGCGCCGCCTCCTCGGTCGAGCCATCGGCCTCGACCAGCACCGCGAATCCGCCTTCGGGCACCTCGCCGGGAAAGCTTCGACCCCCGTAACGCATCGCCTCGGAGTCGACGTACTCGAGCGCGGCCGCGGGAAGACCTGACCCGATCACCCGCTCGATTGCCGCCACTCCACCAGGTACACCGTCGAAGAACCCGATCACGGGCCAGGCGGCTTCCGGCGCGGGCGTGAGCCGCAGCCATGCAGCCGTGATCACGCCGAGCGTGCCTTCCGATCCGATCAGCAGGTGCTTGAGGTCGTAGCCGGCGACGTCCTTTCGCAGCGGGCCGCCGAGCTGCACGAGCTCGCCCGGCGGGACGACGGCCTCGAGGCCGGTCACCCACGCGCCTGTGACGCCGTACTTGTAGGCGTGCGGCCCACCCGCGTTCGTGGCGATGTTGCCGCCGATCTGCGACTGCTCGGCGGCACCCGGATCCGGGGCGAACAGCAGTCCACTCTCGCGGGCGATCCGCCGTAGCTCGGCCGTACGAAGCCCGGCCTCGACCTCGATTCGCCAGAGCAACGGGTCGAACGAGCGCACGCGGTCGATGCGCTCGAGGGAGAGCACGACGCCACCGTCCAGCGGCACAGAGCCACCGGCATATCCCGTCCCGCCACCGCGCGGGACGATGCCTACACCGTGCGCATAGCACCACGCCACGACCTCCACCACTTCCTCTGCGGTTCGTGGGAGCGCCACGGCATCCGCGCGACCGCTCAATCCACGAGCCTCGGTCATGTCGGTCAGGTAGGCCGTGGTCGGTGCAACCACCTCGGCGGCGACCGCGGCACGTAGTTCACGCTCGACTGAGGCGAGCGCGCTCATCCGGGCGCGTACGTCACTCGTTCTCGGTCAGGCCACGGAACGTCAGCTGCTCGCGGCGGCCGCCGGCGCTCGATCGCACGATCGCCTCGCCGATCTCCGACGCGCGATAGCCGTCCTCGAACGTCGCGCCGTGCGGTGCGACGTCGGTGCCGTCGGCGATCGAGCGCAGGAGGTGATGCACCTCGTGCATGAAGGTATCTCCCCAGCCGACGATATGCCCAGGCGGCCACCAGAAATCCATGAAGGGATGGTTCGCCTCGGTCACGAGCACGGTTCTGAAGCCGCGCGTGCGGGCCTCGCCGTCGAGAAAGACCTGCAGCTCGTTCATGCGCTCCATGTCGAAGGAGAGGGAGCCGCGGGAGCCGTTGATCTCCCACTGAAACGCGTTGCGCCGTCCGAGCGCCAGGCGTGTCGACTCGATCGTCCCGACCGCCCCGCTCTCGAACTCGACAGCCGCCTCGATCGCGTCGTCGACTCTGCGACCGCTCACGAACGTCTTCACGATGCCCGCGACCGAACTGAACTCGCCGACGAGGTAGCGCGCGAGGTCGATGACGTGCGTTCCGAGATCGCCGAGCGCGCCGGATCCCGCCTGGTCCGGGTCGAAGCGCCACGTGTCGAGCGTCGGATCGTCGCCCCAGTCCTGCAGGTAACGGCCGCGGAAGTGGCGGAGCTCTCCGAGTGCGCCCTCGTCGATCAGTTCACGCGCAAGCCGCACCGCGGGGACGAAGCGGTAGTTGAACCCGCACAGATGCTTGACACCGGTCGCGGCGACGCGGCGCCACACCTCGTGGCTCTCGTCGGCCGTGCGCCCGAGCGGCTTTTCGCAGAGGACGTGCTTGCCGGCTTCGGCGGCGGCGATCGTCGGCTCGGCATGGAGCGAGTTCGGGCCGCCGTTGTCAAAGAGCCCGATCCGCTCGTCGGTGACGATGTCGTGCCAGTCGGTCGTCCACCGCTCGTAGCCGTATCGGCGCGCAGCTTCGGCGACCGCATCCTGGTTCCGCCCGGCGATCGCGACGAGCCGCGGCACGAGCGGGGGCGGCCACGCCATGTACTCGACCTTGCGGAACGCGTTCGAGTGCGCTTTCCCCATGAACGCGTAGCCGAGCATGCCGACGCCGATCACTGCCATTGCGCGATAGTACGCAGCGCCTCAATGTGCTGCAGCCGGAAGGCTGACCATCCATTAGCGGCAGCTGGTGGCCTCCGGGCTCACATTCTCACAGAGTGTGAAAAATGCCTGAGTTCGTACTAGAGTCTCCAAATCTCATTACCTAGGAGGCTGCAGTGAAACGATTCTCTCGCCGATGGGCGTCAGTTGGTGTCGTCGTAGTCCTGGCCGGTGTCGTTGTCGCGATCGCGGCGACCGGCGCAACAGCCAGGAGCTCCGCGAACATCCAGGTCTGCGTCCTGCTCCCGGATACGAAGTCATCCGTGCGCTGGGTGCAATTCGACGCGCCGTACTTTGCCAAGGCCTTGAAGAAGGCCAAAGTGACCTATTCGATCACGAATGCGTTGAACGACCCGCAGAAGATGGTCTCGCAGGCCGATTCGTGCTTGTCCCGTGGGGCGAAGGTGGCCATCGTCACCGATATCGCCCAGGGCACGTCGATCGCGATCGAGAAGAAGTTCGCGGCGGCTGGTGGTCAGTCGATCGACTACGACCGTCAGGTGGTCGGCGGTATCGCGAAGGTGTACGTCTCCTTCGACGGTAAGGCCGTCGGCGCGGCGCAGGCCCGGGGTGTCGTCAACGCCCTCAAAAGCAAGTCGAAGCCCGTCGTCGCCGAGCTCTGGGGCGGGCCGACGGATCAGAACGCGTTCTGGTTCAAGAGCGGCAACGATGCCGTTCTGAACCCGCTCTTCAAGAGCGGCAAGCTGACCAAGGGCCCGCAGCAGTTCGTGCCGCTCTGGCTGGCGACCAACGCGCAGCCCATCTTCGAGCAGATGCTGCTCAAGACGAACAACAAGATCGACGGCGCCATCGCTGCGAACGACGGCATCGCCGGCGCTGTGATTGCCGCCCTGAAGGCGAAGAAGCTGAATCCGATCGCGTTGTCGGGGCAGGATGCGACCGTGCAAGGCGTGCAGAACATCATCTCGGGCTGGCAGACGATGACCGTCTACAAGTTCGTGCCCCTCGAGGCCAACGCGGCCGCCAAGGCGGCCGTCGCGCTGCTGAAGCATACGAAGGTGCCCGGGGTCAACGGGTTCCGCAAGAACGGCAGCAAGAAGGAGCCGACCGTCCAGATTCCGGTCGTCTCGATCACGAAGGCCAACTACACGAGACTCTTCAAGGACAAGTTCCTGAAGAAGAGCGACGTGTGCATCGGCGAGTTCGCGCAGTTCTGCAAGTAACCAAACCGGACTGACAGGTGGGGGCGCCCGGGCGGGCGTCCCCACCGGCTTTGTGGTAGGAAACCCGACACCCGTGAGCGAGACGCCGATCCTCCAGCTCCGTGGCATCTCGAAGTCGTTCGGGTCGGTACAGGCGCTTGCCGACGTCGACTTCGAGGTGCGCGACGGAGAGGTCATGGCACTCGTCGGCGACAACGGCGCCGGCAAGTCGACCTTGATCAAATGCGTGGCGGGCATCCACAGCCCGGACAGCGGCGAGATCTTGTTCGAAGGGAAGCCCGTTCACATCAGCAGCCCGAAGGACGCGGGCAGGCTGGGAATCGAGGTCGTCTACCAGGATCTTGCACTCTGCGACAACCTCGACGTGGTGCAGAACATGTACCTGGGCCGCGAGGAACGCGACTGGCTCTGGCGCTTGAAAGAGCCGCTGATGGAGCAGCGCACGGCCGAGACCCTCAGGTCGTTGTCTGTCACGACCATCCGCTCGATCCGTCAGCCGGTGGCCTCCCTGTCGGGCGGCCAGCGGCAGTCGGTCGCCGTCGCCAAGGCCGTGCAGTGGAATTCCAAGGTCGTCATCCTCGACGAGCCCACCGCGGCGCTCGGCGTCGCGCAGACGCGCCAGGTGCTCGAGCTCGTCAAGCGCCTCGCCGACCAGGGCCTGGCCGTCGTGCTCATCTCGCACAACCTGCACGACGTTTTCGAGGTCGCGACGCGGATCACCGTGCTTCGCCTCGGGCGCGACGTGGGTGTCTACGAGCGAGAGAAGACCACCCAACAGGAGGTCGTGCAAGCGATCACCGCAGGGATTCCCACGAAGGTCGCGGGCATCCCGACGACAGCGCCGGAGCTGGCGTCGTGAGCTCGGACCTCGACGTCGCCGCACCGGGGATCGGTCTCCCCGAAGGAGACGAAGCCGAGGCGCCGTCGGGGCTCTGGCGCCGGACGTACGACAACCTGAGGACGGGGAACCTCGGCATCCTGCCGATCGTCATCGGCCTGGCGGTGATCGTCGTCTTCTTCAGCTTCAAGGCGACGAACTTCTTCACCGCGGACAACTTCAACAACATCATCGTCCAGATGGCCGGCTTGACCATGCTCGCGTTCGGAGTGGTCTTCGTCCTCTTGCTTGGCGAGATCGACCTTTCGATCGGATATCTGAGCGGGATAGCGGCCCTGGCCGTCGCCGAGTTCCAGCTCCCGGGTAGCGGCCATGCGTATCCCGGACTCGTCGCGATCGCAATCGCGGTAGGCCTGTGCGCTTTCATCGGCGGCGTCCAGGGCTCGGTCGTGGCCAAGGTCGGCGTCCCGTCGTTCGTCGTCACGCTTGCAGGCCTTCTGATCTGGCAGGGAGTCATCCTGCAGGTGCTCGAGATCAAAGGCGTGATCGTGATCCAGGACAAGTTGATCAACGATCTCGCCAACTACTACTTCGCAGCCAATACGGGTTGGATCATTGCGGCCGTCGTCACGGGTCTCTACGCCATCGGC
>VAXG01000161.1 GCA_005883355.1 Actinomycetota bacterium
TCGGCCGCAGAGGGCGTCATCGGGATGCGGCTGGGGACGGGTCGCGGCGGGATCGTTCGCGCGTAGTCCTGAGAGCGTCTCGAAAGGCTGGGGTCAGACTCTGGCACTCCGAGCCGTGACTACTACGGCCGGGGTCTGGAGCTCATCTCAGAATGATCTTGTGAGGATGAGGATCATGCCAAGGTGGAGGAAGGCGAGGTAGTTGTCGGCTTTGCGGTCGCGGCGGGTCGCGATCCGGCGTTTTGCTTTTAGCCAGGCGTTGGTGCGTTCGACTGGCCAGCGGTGGCGCGCTTGCGGGTCACGGGTTTTCAGCCGTCGTTTCTTGCCGCGCCAGACCGTTTGGGTCGGTGTCCCCGGGGCGATCGGCTGGTGGGGGCGACGTGGTTGGCTGATCCGCGGTTCGATCTGGCGTTCGCGTAACGCTTGCTCGAGCGCGCCGGAGGCGTAGCCGCGGTCGGCCCACAACTCGGCTGGTCGGATCCCGCGGGCGTCGAGCGCGTCGAGCAAGGGAAGCAGATGCCGCCGTTCGTTCTCGTTGCCGGGCGCGAGCCGCACTTCGAGCGGCGCCCCGCGGGCGTCTACGGCGAGGTGGTAGCGGCTGCCGGGCCTGCCCAGGAGCGTGCGCGCGACCTTCTCGCCCCTTTTTTCGCCTCGACCAGTGAGGCGTCGACGATCACCCGCGACCAGTCGAGCTTCTCTGCGGCAGCAAGCTCTTCCTGCAAGATCCGCACCGCCGAGGCGAGCAGCCCGCGCTTAGACCACTCCTCCAGCCGGCGCCGGCAGGTCTCACCACTCGGCAACCCGAGCTCGCGATACGGGACCTCGAGCCAGGGGGTGTCGGTGTAGAGCACGTACAGGATTCCCTCCAGACAGGCACGGGCCGGATAGCGGCAACGACCCGGATAGCGAAATCGACGCGGCGGGTCGGCCAACAGCGGCCCCAGCCGCTCCCACAACCGATCGGACACGCGCCACTTCAACGGCTGGGAGCGTCCCAAACGCCGCGGACGTTGACGAGCAGATGAAGGTGTCATGGCGCACGCTTTCGCCGACCGCGCCCGGGTCCCTCCTTAATTTGAGATCAGTTCCAGACCCCAGCGGTTCGAGACGTGGCTTCCTACATCTAGTCGAGTTTCGCCATCACGTGCTTGATCTGCGTGTAGTCCTCCAGCGAGTACGCGGACAGGTCTTTGCCGTAGCCGGACTGCTTGAAGCCGCCGTGCGGCATCTCGCTCACCAGCGGGATGTGGTCGTTGATCCACACGGTCCCGAACTGGAGCTTCCGCGCGGCATTCAGCGCCCGACCGATGTCACGTGTCCAGACCGAGGCCGCTAGCCCGTAATTGACGTCGTTGGCCCAGGCGAGTGCCTGGTCGTCGTCGGCAAACCGTTGCACCGTTACGACGGGGCCGAACACCTCGCGCTGCACGATCTCGTCTTCCTGGCCGACGTCGACCACGACAGTCGGCTTGACGAAGAAGCCGCGGTCGCCGTTCGTTCCCCCGCCCGTGAGGACGGTCGCCTTCTTGGCGCGGTCCAGGAATCCGAGCACGCGGTCCTGCTGGGACTTCGAGATCACCGGGCCCATCTCGATCTCGTCGCCCTCCGCGGGGTCGCCGACATGAAGCGACTCGACTGCGGGGACGAGCTGCTCGAGCAGCCGGTCGTAGATCTTCGGGCCGGCAACGACACGCGAAGCGGCCGTGCAGTCCTGGCCGGAGTTCCAGAAGCCGCCGATCTTGATTCCGGCGGCCACGGCCTCAGGATCGGCGTCGTCGAAGACGATCACGGGTGCCTTGCCGCCCAGCTCGAGGTGCACGCGCTTCAGGGTGTCCGCGGCAGTTCGGGCGATGATCTTGCCGGTCTCGACGTCGCCGGTCAGCGAGACCAGCCGGACGTCGGGATGCTTGACGATCGCCTCGCCTGCGGGGACGCCGTCTCCAGTCACGACGTTCAGCACGCCGGCGGGGAGGATGTCGGCGGCCAGTTGCGCGAAGCGCAATGTCGTCAGAGGCGTCTGCTCCGACGGCTTCAGCAACTGGACGTTGCCCGCCGCCAATGCAGGAGCGAGCTTCCACACGGCCATCATCAACGGGTAGTTCCAGGGCACGATCCCACCGACGATGCCGATCGGCTCGCGTCGCAGCCACGAGCTGTACCCGCGCATGTACTCACCGGCGGACTTGCCCTCGAGCAACCGCGCGGCCCCGGCGAAGAAACGGATGTTGTCGGAGGCGACGGGCATCTCCTCCCTCGCGTATCCCAAGGGCTTGCCGACGTTCTGCGACTCGAGCTCGGCCAACTCCTCCGCGTGCTGATCGAGCGCGTCGGCGAGCTTCAACAGCATCTCGGCGCGTTCGCCCGGCGTCGTCTCGAGCCATTCCGGCAGAGCCTTCTTCGCAGCCTGCACGGCCCGGTCGACGTCCTCGGCGCTCGAGCGGGGCACCTCGGCGATCGTCTCGCCGGTGGCCGGATTCAGCACTTCCATGGTCTCGCCCCCGGCCGCGTCGACCCATTCGCCTCCGACGAGGTTCTGGTGATGGGACACCGTGACGCTCATCTTTTCCTCCTGTCCGAGTGTTGTGAGCCTATACCGTGGTGATCTCGAGGCTCTCCGCCGAGGTGACGGGCGCCGCGCTGCGGCGGAGCACGCCGGTATCGCGGGTCAGCCGCTGGGAGATCGCGACCGGGACGATCGTCAAGACGATCACCAAGAAAGCGACGACGTTGACGATCGGCAGCTGCTGTCCCTGCCGAAGATTGTCGAGGATGAAGATCGGCAGCGTCGTCTGGGCCCCTGCCGTGAACGTCGTGACGATCACCTCGTCGAAGGAGAGCGCGAACGCCAGCAGGCCGCCCGCGACGAGCGCGGTCGAGAGAACCGGCCAGACGACGAAGCGGAACGTCTGCCAGCCGTCGGCTCCGAGATCCATCGATGCCTCTACGAGGGAGGTCTGCGTTCTTCGCAACCGTGCCAGGACGTTGTTGTAGACGACGACGATGCAGAACGTCGCGTGGCCGATCACGATCGTCCAGATCGAGAAGCTGACGCCGGCGAAGACGTAGAACGAATTCAACGCCATCCCGGTGATGATCCCCGGGAGTGCGATCGGGAGCAGCAGCAGGAACGAGATCGACTCCCGTCCGAAGAAGCGGAACCGATGGATCGCGAACGCCGCCATCGACCCGAGCGCCAGCGAGATCCCGGTCGCCAGCAGCCCGACCTTCACGGAAAGCCACAGCGAGGATCGAACGTCAGGGTCGTTCCAGGCGACACGGAACCAATGGAGTGTCCACCCGGGAATGGGCCAGACCTGGATGTTCGACTTGTTGAACGCGTACACGGCGATGATCACGAGCGGGATCCAGAGAAACAGGACGACCAGCACCGTCCAGCCGAGCAGCGCGCTCCGGGCGATCCTTCCTTGCATCAGAGGGCCTCGAACGCGCCGAGCTTGCGCGCGATCAGCAGGTACACGGCCATCACCAGCACAGGGACTGTCGCAAAGGCGGCCGAGAAGGGGACGTTGCCTGCGGCGAGCGCGGGAGCGAGCTTCCACACCGCCATCATCAGCGGGTAGTTCCACGGCGCGATCCCGCCGACGATTCCGATCGGCTCCCGGCGCAGCCACGAGCTGTAGCCGCGCATGTACTCGCCGGCGGATTTGCCTTCCAGGACGCGCGCGGCGCCGGCGAAGAAGCGGATGTTGTCCGAGGCGACCGGCATCTCGTCTTTCGCGGACCCGAGCGGCTTGCCCACGTTCTGCGACTCGAGCTCGGCCAGCTCGTCTGCGTGTTGGTCGAGTGCGTCGGCGAGCTTCAGCAGCATCTCGGCACGCTCGCCCGGCGT
>VAXG01000057.1 GCA_005883355.1 Actinomycetota bacterium
TTCGCGGGCGGATCTGCTCAAAGTCCCCTCTCAGCTCCTGATCTACCACTTCATGTTGGGCCCCGAGTACACGGCCGGCTGCCCGAGTTGCTCGGCGATCGCGGACGGCTACGACGGGTTCGTCGTCCACCTCGAGAACCACGACGTGACGATGATGGCCCTGTCGCAAGCTCCCCTCGCGCACATCCAGGCGTATAAGCGCCGAATGGGGTGGAGCTTTCACTGGGCTTCCTCGCTCCCGAGCGACTTCAACTACGACTTCAACGTCTCGACCACCGAGCAGCAGCAATGCGAGGGTTTCGTCGAATACAACTTCGCGTCGAGGGACGTGAGGGCGATTCTGGAAGCCGGCGACGAAGGCCCGCTCGCCGAGTTCGCCGCCTCGGTTGGAACCGACACGGCGGCCTTCACGCGCCAGGCTCCGGGTATGAGCGCGTTCGCACTCGAGGGCGGTGTCGTCTACCACACCTACTCGGCCTATGCCCGCGGCCTGGATGCGCTCTGGGGCATGTACCAGTGGCTCGACCGTGCGCCCCGGGGGCGAAACGAGACGGGCGCTTGGTGGCGCCGTCACGACGAGTACGGTAAAGGCTGAGCCGAGGCGCGTCGTCTCGCTCTGCGTGGTTCGGGGCGAGACGAGGCCAGCCTGGTAGGCGATCACGACGAGCTCTGCGCGCCGAGTCGAAGAGAGAAGGCCGAGCGATGCTTATGCTCCCGGCATGGCTGAGGTCGTCGTGTTTCATCACGCGCTTGGGCTTACAGACGCGGTTCGCCGTTTTGCCGATGCACTGAGCGACGGCGGCCACAGCGTGCACACGCCCGACCTCTACGACGGCCGGACGTTCGCCACGATCGAGGAAGGGATGGCCCACTCGGAGGAGATCGGCGGACCGATGGCGATCGTCGACCTCGCCCGAGCGGCGGTCGAGTCGCTGCCGAGCGAGGTCGTCTACGTCGGCTTCTCGCTCGGCGTGATGCCGGCGCAGTCGCTCGCTCAGACACGGTCGGGCGCGCGTGGCGCGGTGCTCTGCTACGCCGCCCTGCCGCTTGGCCAGTGGGGCGAAAACTGGCCGGCGACGTGGCCGGAGGGCGTGCGGCTGCAGTTGCAGATCCTCGAGGGCGACGAGGATTTCGAGATCGCGCAGGGGCTCGCCGCGACCGTGCCCGGAGCGGAGCTCTTCGTCTATCCGGGCACGGAGCACTATTTCGCCGAGTACGACGACGAGGCGGCCCGAGTGCTCACGCAGCGCGTGCTTTCGTTTCTCGGCTAGGCGTCGCTTGTCAGCTGTGAGAGCACGTGGAAGAGCGCTGCGATGTCGCGGTGCTCGTAGCCGAATGCCCGCGCAATCGTGAGCACCGAGTCGGCTGCCGCGGCGGACTGCAGCGGCACGTGCAGCTCCCGTCCTGTCTCGAGCGCGAGCGCCACGTCTTTCTGCATCAGGCTGACGTCGAACCAGGCCTCCTCCGGTAGGTCGAGGACCAGGTCGGCGCGCGCCTTCAACATCGGCGAGCCGAGCGCGCTCTGCGTGATCACATCGATCGCGAGCTTGGGATCGATGCCCGAGCGTTCGGCTAGCACCAGGCCCTCGGCGAAGGCGAGCATTTGCACCGCGAGGCTGATGTTGATCGCCAGCTTGAGCACCAGTCCCTGTCCGTTCTCGCCGATGTACGTCGGCGTGCCGAGCTCGCGGAGAAGCGGCTCGATGCGTTCGTAGGCCTGCTCGTCGCCGCCGACCATGATCGTGAGGCTTCCTGCTTGCACTTGGGGAACGCTTCCCGACACCGGCGCGTCGAGCATGGCTGCGCCCTGCGCCCGTACTCGCTCCGCGAGCTCGCGACTCACACGTGGGCTGACCGTGCTCATGTCGACCCAGATCTTCGGTTCGGTGAGACCGGCGAGGATCCCGTCCGGCCCTGACGCGACGCTCTCGAGGACGTCGTCGTCGGGGAGAGACGTGAAGAGGACGTCGGCGGACTCGGCGACCTCGCGCGGCGTGTCGCGCCAGCCCAGCCCCTTGTCGACGAGCTCCTGGACCTCTCGGCGGTGCCCCGATTCTCCGAAGACGGTGTAGCCGGCGGCGAGGAACCGTGCGGCCATGTTCCCGCCCATGTGCCCGAGGCCGACGAAGCCGAGCGTGGTCATGATCGGTCCCTCCCTCCGAGGATGATCCCAGGATAAAAGCGCCGACAAAAGACCGGCGGGCTTACCCGACGGCGCCGGTGACCTTGAAGGTCTTGCTGACGAAGACATGGTGCGGCCAGCTGATCTTGATCATGTGAACCGCGTACGAGCCGTCGCTGAGCTTCAGGACGCGGTTGGCGGTGCCGCCCGGGTACCTGGCGAGCGCGATGTCCTTGGCCTTGGTGGCCGCCGCTCCGGTGATGATCGTTCCCGACCCGGAATGCCAGCCCTGCGGAAACTGACCCACGACGCGCTGGTTCTGGCCGGCTTGCGTGATCGGCGCCGCGTTCGCGCTGGCTGACGTGCCGTTGCCGGAACTCGAGTTGACGGTCGCGTAGGCACCGATCGCGACCCCGAGTGCCACGGTGCCGGCAGCGACGGACCTGGTGAGCTTCCGGGAGAACATCGAGAGGACTCCTTTCATCGACGTAACGAGCGGAAGCTGCTACTGCGGTGGCCCGCTTCCGAGCGTGACGGTCGCGGTCTGGCTCTGTCCGGCCGTATCCGTGTAGGCGATCGTGACTTTCGTGCCGGGTTTGGATGCGAGGATGATCGGCTCGAGCCCGGTCGCCGAGGTCACCGTCTTCCGGCCGACGGCTGTGATCACGTCGCCGGGCGCGAGGCCCGCCCTGTCCGCGGGGGCACCCGTGACGACGCCGACGACGGTCGCGCCCACGGACGGTCCGTCCGCGACCTGGACGCCGAGGAAGGCGGTGCCGCCGACGTGCACCGTTGCGGAGGATTTCCCGGAGACGATCTCCCTCGAGATCGTCAGCGCCTTAGCGATCGGGATCGCGTAGCCGTCGCTCGAGCGGTACACGGCGAATGGGAAGCTGCTCGATGCAGCCGTGTCCATTCCGACCACGCGCCCCGCGCTGTTGAGCAGTGGCCCACCCGAGTCTCCCGGCTGAAGCGCCGCATTGGTTTCGATGAGCCCGCTGAGCCGCTCGGCGGCCCGGCTGTCGTTTTGGACCGTGATCGACTTGTTCACCCCGGTCACGGTGCCGTTCGCGGACGTGAGCGTGCCCGTGCCCCCGGCATTGCCGACCGCCGTGACGTGTGCGCCGATAGCGAGCTTCGACGCGTCACCGATCCTCACCGTCTTCAGATTCGAGGCGTTCCGTAGCTGCAGCACCGCGACATCTGCGGTCGTGTCGTAGCCGACGACGCGTGCGGTGTACGTGTGCGTCGTGTTTGGCACGACGACCCGGATCGTCGTCGCGCCGGCGATCACGTGGTTGTTCGTCAAGATCTCTCCCGACGACGAGAGCACGATCCCGGTGCCCGCAGCCGATGCACCCTGGTAGGCCAGGTTCGTATCGATGACGACGACGCCTCTGCCGATCGGACGAGCCGTCGTTCGCGTTGCGGCGTAGGCGGCGCCGCTGCCGATAGCGACGAGCGCGACGAGCGCGACGAGCGCGGCCCGAACGTGGATGCTCACTCCGGCGATGCGCCTGATGGAAACGGTCGGATCGAGCAACCCGGTCTTTTTCGGTCGTTCCCGCTCGCTCATCGCTCGTCCTTTCGCTGGTGGATGAATACATCTCAGCAACGGCGACTAAGCGGGAGTTGAGAGCCGGATAAAAATCCCTGAGAATCGCCCGCACGGCATCCGGGAGCCGGGCGATAACCGCCGGGCGATCAGACTCGACGGGTGACGCGCCTAACCTGCAGGCTGTGCGCGGGCGTCCTCATACTCGTCGTGGCGACGCCACCACTGATAGGGCTTGGTCTGCGGATATCCGGCGGGTGAGTCTTCCCATTCCTCTTGACGGCCGAGCGGCGTCAGGTCGAGGAAGGTCCACACGCTGCCCAGCGCCTCGACGCCGCGGTGCGTCGTGAAGTAACTGCGAAAGACTTCGTCGCCGTCGTGCAGGAAGACGCTGAGCCCGAACGACTCGCCGTCCTGGTAGACGTCCGGCTGGGGGGTCTCCGGCGAGACGCCGAAGTCGACGTTGAAGTCGGTCTCGAACGACGAATACCAGGGGATCGTCCAGCCCATGCGCTTCTTGTAGGCGGTGATCTTCGCGAGCGGGGCGCGGGACACGAGGGCAAACGAGGTGTCGCGGGCGTGCAGGTGCGCGAGGTGGCCGATCTGGTCGACGAACATCGAGCAGCCGTCGCAGCCCGCGTCCTGGCTCGGCCCGAACATGAAGTGATAGAGGAGCAGTTGCCTGCGCCCCTCGAACATGTCGAGCAGCCGGGCCTTGCCGGCCGGTCCGTCGAAAGCGTAGTCCTTGTCTATCCGGACCATGGGCAGCTTGCGCCGCTCGGCGGCGAGGGCGTCGCGTGCCCGGGTGGCTTCCTTTTCCTTGGCCAGGAGCGCGTCCTGCGCTGCTTGCCACTCCGTCATGGAGACGATCGGCGAAAGGTTCATATCGCTCCTCTCAGTGATTCGTATTCGTCGTGTCGGCGCGGCCAATCTTCGGGGTCGGCGCCGCGGCCCTTCGGGGTTCGGTCGAGTAGCTGCCAGGTGGCGTTCAGGACATCGGTGCCGCGGTCGTAGCAGGAGTACGTGTGGTAGACGACGCCGTCCTCGAGCGCGAATGCACTCAGCCCGTGAAGCTCGTCGCGAGTGAGATCGATCTCGGCCTCGTGCTTGGGTGTCCCGAAGTTGAAGCCGGTGCCGGTCTTTCGCCCCTCCTCCGTGAACACGGAGAAGTCGAGATTGAAGTCGGTTCCCGCCGCGGAAATCCACGGGAAGCTCCAGCCCATCCGACGTCTGTACGCCTGCAGGTTCTCGAGCGGGGCACGCGAGACGGCGACGAAGGTCACGCCCCGCGGCGGAAGATGGACGGCGGCCCCGTCGAGGCTGTCCGCGGTGTACGAGCAGCCGGGGCAGCCCGCATCCGGCCAGCCCTCGACGGTCGGGCCGAACATGAAGTGGTAGACGAGCAGCTGCGAGCGCCACGGCAACGCCTGCCGTTTCCGGGCGAGCTCGTCGCTCCGGTGGGTGAGCTCCTTCTCCTCTGCCAAGAGCGCTGTCCGGGCGGCCAGCCAGTCCTCGCGCGTCCCGACCTTGTGTTCCGTCATTCTGACCTCCTTCCCCGCTTACTACCTGTAGACCGTCCGCCGGGTCAAAACTCATCGCGGCAAGACGGTGCCTCACTTGGCGTACGCTGTACATCGTGGAGGTCGTTGCTTCACCGGCCGCAGTCGAATTCGTACGCGAGCACGGCGGCGAGCTCTTCGTCTGGTCGAGGGCCCGCCGCTGCTGCGGCGGCGCGATCACCGTCCTCGAGGCTGCGACGGAGCGAGACGATCGACCTGGCTTTCGGCCCGTTCCGGCGGACGGGATCGAGGTGTACGTCGACCTGCCCCGGCTACCCGCGCAACTCGAGATCGACGTCCGCGGGCGATTCCACCCGAAGGTCAGTGCGTACTGGGAAGGCTGTGCCTGGGTGATCTGATCGAGCCCAGCCGGGCTTCTATGTGCTGCCGCTTGACCTCTGGACGGACGCGCTTTAGCCTCGTACCCGTCGACAATGGAGGTTGCAATGGCGGAGTGGTACATCGAGGGGCTCTACATGAAGAACTGCAACTGCGATCCCGGCTGCCCGTGCGATTTCAACCAGCGGCCGACGCAGGGCTACTGCGAAGGCATGATCGCGATGCACATTACGAAAGGGCATTTCGAGGACGTTGATCTCTCGGGTGTGACCTTTGCGGGCTCGGTCCACTGGCCCGGCGCGCTCCACGAGGGCAACGGCGAGATGCAGCCGATGATCGATTCGAGCGCGAGCGAGGCGCAGATCAACGCCCTTGCAGAGGCGCTGAGCGGGAAACACGGTGACGCGTTTTTCGAGGTGGTCGCCTTCGTGTGCCCGACCGTTCACGATCCGGTGATCGCGCCTATCGACTTTGGGGTCGATCTGGCAACGCGAACCGCGCACGTCAAGGTCGGCGACGGCGTCCTCGAGTCGGAGGTGGACACCCTCCGCGGCATCGATCCGCCGGATCCGTACCAGATCCTCGTTCGCATCCCGAACGGAATGGAGTACACGGGGCCGAACGAGGAAGCCGAGACGGCGCTGGCGCAGTACATACGCTCCAAAGGCGCGATCAAGTTCGAGACCCAAAACAGCCACAGCACGCTCGCGTTCGTCCGGCACGGCAGCGACTTCCGCAATCCGAAGTTCAAGCCGACCGTCGTCGAGAAGGCGTTCGCCGAGCGCTAGGGCGTCATCGAGCCGGAGTCGCCGTTCGACCCCATGTCGGTCGGCGACTTCTTCTCCGGGCCGACCTGCTGCATGCTCGGCTGCACGTGCATCATCCGCATCCGGGCCTGATCCGCCGCGTGTGAGTCAGGCTGTGTCAGCCCCGGCACGCTTCCGGGAGCGATGGCGATCCAGGCGCCGGCTGCGACGAATGCGACTGCGAAGGCGCGGGTCAGGCGATCGCCGTAGGGGAGGATCTTCTGCGTGAAGATCAGCGCCGCGACGACGGCCATCCACGCGATGCTCATGACGCCGAGTCCGAAGAAGACCACCATCAGGCCCCAGCAGCAGCCGACGCAATAGGCGCCGTGTTCTGCCCCCATGCGGAACGCGCCGCCGATCCCGTTGCGCCATCCCCCGAGGACGAAGTGCATGGGCGAGCGGCAGTGACGGAGACAGACCGTCTTCAACGGCGTGAGTTCGTACGCCCCCGCGAACACCAGCAGCGCTGCAACGACGTAGGGCCCGCCGCGATCCCAATCCAGGAATCCGAGGTGCAGGGAGCGGACAACCCGGTAGACCCCATAGGCAGCCAAGCCGTAGAGCGTCCAGACGGCGAAGTACGACGAGGCGAAGATCCACGTCGGGACGACCGCCCGCCCGCGGCGCGCGCGCTCGGCCGAGACCTTGTCGAAGAGCAGCACCATCGGCGCGACCGATGGCAGCATCATCGCCGCCATCATCGTCACCCAGACCCCGAGATACCAGCCGAGCCCGCCGAGATCGGTGCCAGGCCCGGCGTCCATGCCTCGCATGCGCTGGACGACGAGGATCCAGGTCGCAAGCGCCGCGCCGAGCAGCACCCCACTCAACCGGATGCGCCGCGCCATCATGTCTCGGCCGTGCGAGTACCGGCGAGGACGCCGAGATTGGAGACGACGAAGGGCACGACGAAATTCAAGCCGATCTTCACGGCCGTGCCGCTGCTCGTCTGGCCATGCAGGATCAGGTCGCCCTCGTTGATGATCGACAGTATGCAACCGACGACGAGCGCGATCGTCAAGGTCCGCCGAAGATTGGACCGCTTGCCGCAAGTCATCAGCGCCGCTCGTACCGCCACGGCCGAACAATACGTCCGGACGACTCGCCCGAGCTATCCCTGACGGCCACGCCCCGTTCTCGAGCCGAGGATCGGTGCGATGAGTTTCCAGGTCCCCGCCGGTCTCAATTCGTGAACCCGGTAGCGTCCGATCCGACGATGGATCGGCTCGCGCGGGAGCGCTCTAGTCCCACGAGAGGAGAGAGATGTCCGACCACAAGATTGGAACCCACGAGGAATGGCAGACGGCCCGGGACGAGCTCGCCAAGCTCGAGGCCGAGCAGGCGGAGCGAAACGAGGAGATCAAGACAAAGCGTCGCGATCTCCCGTGGGTCCCGGTCGAGAAGGAGTACGAGTTCGACACGGAGGACGGCAAGAAGACCCTCGCCGAGCTCTTCGACGGGCGCTCACAGCTGCTCGCCTACAACATCATGTTCGGCCCCGACTACACGAACGGCGCCTGCCCGGGCTGCACGAACCTGGGCGACGGGCTCGACGGCTCGCTCGTCCACCTGAACCATCGCGACGTGACGCTGATCTGTTTCTCGCGGGCGCCGATCGAGCGGCTGACCGCGTACAAGCGCCGGATGGGCTGGCAGTTCCCCTACGTGTCGACGTACAACACCGACTTCGCGTTCGACTTCGGCCTTGCGCTGAGCGAGGAGCAGGCGGAGCAGATTCCCGAGGTCAAGGGGATGATCGACAACCCGCCCGACTGGCTCCAGGAGTGGTCACGCCAGATCGGGGCCGAGCTCAAGGACGGGATGCGCGAGGGCCCGAGCTGGATCGCCTTCGCGCGCGAGAACGGGACCGTCTACCACACCTACACGGTGATGGCGCCCGACCCGTTCGTCGCGCCGTACTACAGCTTCTTGCTCGAGCGAACGCCGAAGGACCAACCCCCCGAGCCCCGTAGTTGGCGGAAGGACGAGTATCCGGACTGACGCCGCCACTACTTGACGGACTCGTCGTCGTCGGCGCCGACCAGAATTGCATCGTAGCGCCGAACCCGTTATAGTGAACCTAATGGTTCAGTATCCTACGACCGTCGACCGCGCTTTCGCAGCCCTCGCCGACCCCACCCGCCGCGCCGTCCTCGAACGGCTCGGTTCCGGCAGGGCGACGATCAGCGAGCTGGCCGAGCCCTTCGGCATGTCGCTGACCGGGATGAAGAAGCACATCCGGCTGCTCGAGGAGGCGCAGCTCGTGACGACGGAGAAGGTCGGCCGTGTCCGCAGGTGCATGCTCGCGCCCTACGCTTTCGAGGGCATCAGCACCTGGCTGCAGCGGCTCGACCGCTTCGCGCAGGTCGTCGAACGCACGAAAGGAGACCGATGAATACCACTACGAAGAGCAAGAAGCAGTCCGCCAAGAGCACCAACAAGAAGGAAGGATTCACAGCCGAGGAAAAGGCCGCGATGAGAGCGCGCGCCCGAGAGCTGAAGGAGAAGACGGACGGGGAAAGCGCCGTGCGCGGCTCGATCGCCGCGATGTCGCCGCAGGATCGCGCCATCGCCAAGCGGCTCCATGAGCTCATCAAGGCCGCCGCCCCAGACCTCTCGCCGAAGACCTGGTACGGGATGCCCGCCTATGCCAAGGACGGCAAGGTCGTGTGCTTCTTCCGCAACGCGGGGAAGTTCAAGGAGCGGTACGCGATGTTCGGTTTCAACGACAGCGCGAAGCTCGACGAAGGCTCCATGTGGCCGGTCGCCTTCGCGCTGACGAAGCTAACCGCAGCCGACGAGGCGAAGATCCGCGCGCTCGTAAAGAAGGCGGTGGGCTGAGATGAGCGAGACCACCGTCACCACCCCGAATGAGCTCGAGATCCGCGTCGAGCGGATCTTCGACGCACCGCGCTCGCACGTCTTCTCCGTTTGGACCGACCCGAAGCTGATCCCGGAATGGTGGGGCGACGGCACGGTCGTCGAGGAGATGGACGTCCGACCCGGCGGCACCTACCGCTTCCAAACCGCCTACGGCCCCGTCGAGGGCGAGTTCCGCGAGGTCGACGCGCCCGAGCGGCTCGTGCAGACGTTCCAGAATCACCTGCAGACGCTCGACTTCGAGGATCTCGGCGACCGGACGAAGCTGACGCAAACTATGCGCTTCGCTACGACCGAGGAGCGCGACACGACGATGCAGTACGGCGTCGAGGAAGGAGCGAAGAGCGGCTTCGCGCGCGTGGACGAGCTGCTGCTGCGGCTACCGCTCGACGCGTGAACCGCCGACGATGGCATCTGTGCCGTCGTCGAAGCGAACCCACGGCTTGCCCTTGCCGTCGTAGTTGGGCAACCGCACGACGAGTGTGGCGTCGCGGCCCGGAGACACGGACGCGTTCCGTGCTTCCGGCTCG
>VAXG01000111.1 GCA_005883355.1 Actinomycetota bacterium
CCTTGCAACGACGCCGCCGGCGGAGTGCCGAGCAGCGGCGGAGGCGTCTTCGCCGGTCATTGGCCGTTGCGGCCGGCGGCGCCGCGGTTGGCGTTGCCGTCGCGGTGGTCCTGCTGATCGTTCTCCCAAAGGACACGTCGCCGCCGCAGAAACGTGCCAAGGGTAGGGCGAGCGCCGTGACACTCAAGCCGCCCGGCCCGATTCCGGGCTACCTGCTGATCGCCGACCGTGGCAACAACCGGATGCTGCTCGTCGACTCGAAGAAGCGCATCTTCTGGCGCTATCCCAAGCCCGGCGTCAGGCCGTCGATGCCGTTCCGGTTCGACGACGACACGTTCTTCGGGCCGCGCACCGACCGAATCATCTCCAACCAGGAGGACCAGCACACCATCCAGATCATCTCGTTCCCGGCTGGACGTGTTCTGTGGCGCTACGGGCGGATCAACATTCCGAGCTCACGGCCTGGCTACTTGCATACCCCCGACGACGCGTATCTGCTGCGCAGTGGGATCGTGACCGTCGCCGATGCCTACAACTGCCGCGTGCTGTTCATCTCGCCGGCCCACAGGATCGTGCGGCAGTACGGGACGACGGCTGTTTGTCGTCACGACCCGCCGCGATACCTCGGTCCGATCAACGGCGCGACGCCGCTGCCGGACGGCGGGACGCTCGTCAGCGAGATCAGGGGCTCCTGGGTCGACGACATCGGCCCGAATGGACGCCTTCGCTGGTCCGTGCAGGCGCCGGTCTCCTACCCGTCCGATCCACAGCTGTTGGCGCCGAACCGCATCCTGATCGCCGACTACGCCCGGCCGGGGCACGCGCTGATCATGACCCGAACGGGACGCGTGCTCTGGCGGTACGGGCCGTCATCTGGACCCGGAAAGCTAGACCATCCGTCGCTCGCACTGCGAGTCGCGCCCGGGTTGATCGCCGTCAACGACGACTACCGGCATCGCGTCGTCCTGATCAGCATGCGGACGAAACGAATCGTCTGGCAGTACGGGCACACCGACGTTGCCGGCCGGCGTCCGGGCTATCTCAACACGCCGGACGGGCTCGATCTCTTGCACACAGCTGCGGCGCAGGGGCGTCCTGCAGTCCGTTCGCTGCTTTCGGCGAAGCGGGCATCCGTTCACATTGCAGTCGCGCCACGTTCGGTGCGGCCGACGATCCACGTTCGCTCGGCGGGATACCGGTTGCCGGTGCCGGTGCAGCGGGAGGTCGCCGTGGCGGCGGGTGGCCACGTCCTGATCGCCGGCGGCCTCGACGCGACCGGTCGTTCGACGAGCGGGGTCTTCCGTCTCGATCCGTCCTCGGGGCGGCTCGCTCGGTTCGGATCGATGCGGCAAGCGTTCCACGATGCTGCGGGGGCGCTGCTCGGTCACCGTTTGTTCGTCTTCGGAGGCGGCGCGGCGCAGAGCAGCGCGACCGTTCAGCAGTTCGATCTTCGCACGAGGCGCAGTGCGATCGTCTCGCGCCTGCCTCGCGCCTTGTCGGATCTGTCGTCTGCGACGGTGGGAGACGCCGTGTACCTCGTCGGTGGCTACGACGGTCGGATTCCTCGGCGGGAGATCTACCGGACGACCGACGGTCGCCATTTCGTCTTGGCGGGACGCCTCCCCGTCGGTCTGCGTTACGCCGCCGTCACAGCGGTCGGCGCCTCGCTGGTCGTCGCGGGCGGCATCTCTTCGTCGGGCGCGAGCTCATCCGTCTACGAGTTCGATCCTGCCGCCGGCCGTTCGCACCTGCTCGGCCGTCTGCCCGGCCCGGTCGGACACGCGAGTGCTGTCACGCTCGGCGGCACCGTCTACGTCATCGGCGGCGCTGACGCGAATGGAACTACCACCGGCAGCGTCACCGCGATCGACGTCGCCAAGAGGACGTTCAGGCCGGTGGCCGCCGTAGCGCGCGTCTCCGACGCAGCCGCTGTCCTGCTCGGCGTCCGCGCGTTGATCATCGGTGGAGCTGCGAATGGCAGAGCAGTCGCGACCGTTCGCGAGCTGCGCTAAGGCCTTGTGTTGCGACGTGCCGGGACGTAGATGAACACCGCGCCTTCGGGTCTGACGTCTTTCCGGACGTCGAAGACGAATGGTTCGAAGAGCCCGGTCCCGGGACTGTTGTACTCGCTGACGTCGATCCCGCCGTCGCGCTCGACGCCCGTCACGTAGGCGATGTGCCCGAACGGCGGCGAGAGCTTCGACCAGACCGCAACCGCCCGGGCGCGCGGTCGAGTGCCGACAGGCAGGCGAGCTAGCCGGGCAACGTGCGGCCAGTTCCACGCGTTCATCGCACCGCGGATGAACCAGTCCGTCCGCTGGCCGTTGGCACGGAGCGCCCAGGTCACGTAGGAGGTGCAGTTGCACATGTACATGCCCCAGCGGTCGACCACGTCGTCATAGCCTGCCGCCGGACAGCGCGACGCGTACGGGTAGCCGTAGATGACGACCGAGCCGGCCGAGCTGCCGAGGGCCGGCGCCGCACCCACAACCATTGTCGCGAGGAGCGCGACGAGCAACGGTCTGATGGCCCACGACACCGCGGAAGTATCGCCGCCCGTTTGTTCGAGCGGTATCTCGGGAATCTGCTCCGCCGCCACGGCCGGCAGGCTGCGGCTCGGTCCTGGAACCGCGCTACAGTCCGCCCGCAAATGCGCCTCGCCTTTCCGACGCTGATCGTGGCAGGGCTTCTCCTCTCGGGCTGCAGTTCCGGTGAGCCGTCCACCTTCAAGGCCGCGCCCACCGCGAAGTGTCTCGGGGGAAAGGGTTACCGCGTCACCACGGACGACGCGCAGGTGGGCGTGGTCGCGGCCAATGCGCCCAACGGCGGCCTGCTGGCCAGGGAGCCAGGCAACGCCCTGACGATCGCCTTCGGGGCGGACTCCGACGATGCCATCAAGATCGCCGGCGCCTTCAAGAAATTTGCCCCCAAAAAGCTCCGCCCGCACATCGCGGACGTCCTGCGGACCCAGAAGAACGCCGTCCTCCTCTGGACGGTCACGCCACCGCAGGAGGAGCAGGACAAGGTCTTCGCCTGCCTGAAGGGCTGAGTCCTCCGGTTAGAATTGGCGCGATGGTCGAGATCGGGACGATGCGCGTCAAGAGCGGCCTCGCCGAGATGCTCAAGGGCGGGGTGATCATGGACGTCACGGATGCCGACCAGGCCAGGATTGCCGAAGAGGCCGGCGCCGTAGCCGTCATGGCGCTCGAGCGCGTCCCGGCGGACATCCGCGCCGAGGGCGGCGTCGCTCGCATGGCCGACCCGGACAAGATCATCGAGATCCAGGAGGCGGTGACGATCCCCGTCATGGCCAAGGCGCGCATCGGGCACTTCGTCGAGGCACAGATCCTCGAAGCGCTCGAGGTCGACTACATCGACGAGTCCGAGGTCCTGACGCCTGCGGACACGGCGCATCACATCGACAAGTGGAAGTTCACCATCCCGTTCGTCTGTGGCTGCACCAACATCGGCGAAGCGCTGCGGCGGATCGCCGAAGGCGCGGCGATGATTCGAACGAAGGGCGAGGCCGGAACCGGCGACATCGTCAACGCCGTCACGCACATGCGCTCGGTGTTCGGCGCCATCAAGCGCCTCGGGGCGATGGATCCGGACGAGCTCTACAGCGAGGCGAAGAACGTCCAGGCGCCGGTCGAGCTCGTGCGTTGGGTCGCAGAGCACGGGCGCCTGCCTGTCGTGACCTTCACCGCTGGCGGGATCGCGACTCCCGCCGACGCGGCGCTCTGCATGCAGCTCGGCGCGGACGGCGTCTTCGTCGGCTCGGGGATCTTCAAGTCCGGAAATCCGAGCGAGCGCGCCAAGGCGATCGTCGAGGCGACGACGCACTACAACGACGCAAAGATCCTCGCGCGCGTTTCACGCGGCCTCGGCGATGCAATGAGCGGCCTCTCGGCCGCGACGTTGGCGCCGGAAGAACTGCTCGAAACGCGCGGCTGGTAGCGGCTACCCGCTGCGGGTGAACCAGGATCCGCCGGTGTCGTGGCCGGTGTAGATGCCGTTCCCCTCGCCCCAGATCACGTGGTTCGTCCCGCCTGAGTCGACGGCGAGTCCCAGGTAGTCCCCGTAGGGGAACGTGTAACCAGCGGATGTCTTGTACGGCGCTCCCGAGCCGAGATTCGAAAGCCTGATTGCGCGGGACCAGGTCACGCCCCCGTTCGTCGTTCGCGAGTACCAGGTGTTCCATCCGTTCGGCCCGTTGCGATCGTCCTGCCAGACCAGGCGGAAGTCGGCCGGCGAGGGCCCTGACGCGATCGCGGGCATGTTGCTGTCACCGGCGTTGTTCACGACGAGCGGAGCGCTCCAGTTGAGCCCGTCTGTGGACCTGCGGACGTAGAGAGTCTTGGGCGCGTCTGCGACGTCGGTGAGGAGATAGGCGAAGACGACCGCACCGCTCGAGTCCGACGCGACCGTCGCCTGCGAGCTGAAGAAGTCGCGGTAGCAACCCTTGAACGAGCACGGAGGCGACTCCTGGCTCGTGGCGAGGATCGTCGTCGTCCAGCTCTTGCCCGCATCGGTCGAACCGACGAGTGCCACAGGCTCCGGCCCCAAGGCGAACTTTCCTTCGCCGGTTTCGCCGAAGTACACGTGGCCGTTCGGGGCAACCGTGCCGCCGTAGGCTAGATAGGAGAACGTGTCGGCGTTCGTCTTGACCGGCGCCGCGAACGTCGCGCCGTAGTCGTGTGATGCAACCGCGTAGGCGTCGCTCTTGGAGTTGAACGCGACGTAGACGTCCTTTCCGGTCGAGGAGATGGCCAGGACGGGCTTGTCGTTGTACGTCAACTTCCCGTTCATCGTCACGGGCGTCGTCCAGGTGCGGCCGTGGTCGGAGGACTTGGCGAGCACCGTCCCCGGATTGAACGTATTGAGCCACGCGGCGTAGACCGTGCCGTCGCTCGCCACCGCGAGCTGCGGATCGAATTGCCACGGAACGTTCTTGCAAGGGAGCCCGCACACGGGGACGAGCGGGCCCCAGCTCGCGCCGCCGTCACTCGAGGCGCGGACGAGGATGCTGTAGATCGAGCAGTCGTGAGATGCGCACTGGTCGTTGATCGCGGTGACGGCTTGGTAGACCCAGGGAGCGTGCGGATCGGCTGCGACGGTCGGCTCCCAGTTGTCATCGGTGAGACTGCCCACGAGTTGCTCGGACGCGAACGAGGGTGCCGACGCGGCCGGTGCAGCCACTGCACCTCCGAACGCCACCGTGCCCGCCGCGAGCAGAGCGAACAGCGCGCGTTTCACCGCTCGACCCTAGAACGGTCGCGCCGATCGAGTCAAGCACCCGCGGGACTACCATCTAAAGAGATGAAGATCGGGGTACTGGCTGTTCAGGGGAACTTCCGCGAGCACGGGGCGATGCTCCGGCGACTCGGCGCGGACGTCGTGGAGGTGCGCAAGCCCGAGCAGGTCGACGATCTCGATGGTCTCGTGGTTCCGGGCGGAGAGTCGACGACATTCATGCGGCTGATGCGGCTGTACGGCCTCGACGAAGCTGTGCAGCGCTTCGGCGGCCCTGTCTTCGGCACCTGCGCCGGGATGATCGTCCTCGACCGCCGACACCTCGGGCTCATGGATCTGGAGGTCGACCGCAACGCGTATGGCCGTCAGGTTGCGAGCTTCGAGGCCGATCTCATTCTCCAAGGCGAGGTCGATCCCCTACGGGGAGTGTTCATCCGGGCGCCGAGGCTGCGCGACCGGGGCGCCGACGTCGAGGTGCTCGCCGAGCACGACGGCGAGCCGGTGCTTCTGCGCGAAGGACGCTTCCTCGTCGCTGCATTCCACCCCGAGTTGACGGAAGATACGCGTGTGCACGAACTGTTCCTGGACGGAGTACGGGAGGCCATGAGTGTCAGGGCATAGCAAGTGGTCGTCGATCAAGCACAAGAAGGGCGCCGCGGACGCCAAGCGCGGCAAGCTCTTCTCGAAGCTGTCGCGGGCGATCATCGTCGCGGCGAAGGAAGGCGGGCCCGATCCCGCCGGCAATCTGGCGCTGCAGAACGCGATCGAGAAGGCGCGCTCGTACTCCATGCCGAAGGACAACATCGAGCGCGCGATCGCGCGCGGCTCCGGAGCGGACTCGGACGCGCAGGCGTTCGAGACGGTCGTGTACGAGGGCTATGGCCCGAGCGGGGTGGCCGTGATCGTCGAGGCGTTGACGGACAATCGCAATCGCACCGCGTCCGATGTGCGTCATGCCTTCGACAAGTTCGACGGCAACCTCGGTACTTCCGGCGCGGTCGCCTGGCTCTTCGAGCGTCGAGGGGTCGTCGTCGTTCCTGCGGAGGGCGTCGACGAAGACGAGCTCACGCTGGCCGCGGCCGAAGGCGGCGCCGACGACGTCTCGCTGGACGGCTCCACCTATGAAGTCGTCTCGGCGCCGGAAGCTCTTGCGGCGGTGCGCGAGGCGCTCGAGAGCGCCGGCTTCAAGGTCGATGCCGCAGAGCTGACGATGGTGCCGAAGACGACAGTCGAGGTTGCCGACGAGTCGGCTGCGAAGAAGATCCTGCGGCTGATCGACCAGCTCGAGGAGAGCGACGACATCCAGGACGTCTACGCGAACTTCGACATCCCCGAGCAGGTCCTCGAGACGGTCGCATCTTAGGGACCTGTCACGTGCCTGGCACCGGCCCGTGACGCGGACCGGCGGGAAGGAGACGTCCGGTTAGATGCCTAACCTCTTACCGTGAAGGTCATAGGCATCGATCCAGGGACGGCTTCTTGCGGGTACGGCATCGTCCACGAAAAAGACGGGCGCCTCAGGGCCATCGACCACGGGTGGTGGAAAACGTCCGCGGCCGAACGCCCGGAGCTTCGTCTGAAGACGATCTTCGACGCCGTGGTCGAGCTCGTCGCGCTTCATCAGCCCGATGCCGTCGTGCTCGAAGAGTCGTTCGTCGGCGCCGACGCCCGCACCGCACTCTCCGTCGGTCAGGCGCGCGGGGCCGTCATGGTCGCGGCCGCTAACGCCGGGATCGACTGCGCCGAATATTCGCCGGCCCGTGTGAAGCAGGTGGTCTGCGGTTACGGCCGCGCGGAGAAGCAACAGATCCAGAAGATGGTGAAGGTCATCCTCGGGCTTCAGGCCGAGCCGGCGACGTCGCACGCCGCCGACGCGCTTGCGGTCGCGATCTGCCATGCGCTCGCGCCGCCGCTGCTGAGGATCGCGGCGGGATGATCGCGCGTCTTCGGGGCCGCCCGGTGGCGAACACGCCCGAGGGGCTCGTCCTCGACGTCGGTGGCGTCGGTTACCTCATTGCCGCGACGCCCTCGGCGGTTCGAGCGGCGGACGGCGAGTCCGAGGTGTCGCTGCACACCCACCTGCACGTGCGCGAGGACGCGCTGCAGCTCTACGGGTTCGCCGAGGTGGCGGAGCGGGATCTCTTCCTCCAACTGCTCTCCGTCAACGGAATCGGCCCGAAGGTTGCTCTGGCGATCGTGTCCGGATCGCCGGCCAGCGATCTCAGGCGGGCGATCGTGCTCGGAGACACGGCGCGCTTCCAGGCCATCCCCGGCATCGGCAAGAAGACCGCAGAGCGCATCGTGCTCGAGCTGAAGGAGAAGATCGGGGACGCTCCGGTCCCGATCTCGTCGGCGGGAGGGACGCAACCACACCTGGTGGCTCGCGACGCTCTCGTCGAGCTCGGGTACTCGCTCGGAGAGGCCGAACTGGCCCTCGCGAGGGTCGATCCCGAGCTGCCGCCGGAGGAACGCGTCCGCGAAGCGCTAAAGGCGGCCTAGATGTCTACCCAGTTCCTGGCGCCTGCAGTGATGCCCGAGGAGGACGACCTCGAGCAGTCGCTGCGCCCGCGCCGTCTGACCGAGTTCGTCGGGCAGGATCGGATCAAGGAGCAGCTCGCAATCTCGCTCGACGCTGCGAAGGGGCGAGACGAGGCTCTCGACCACGTGCTTCTCGTCGGCCCACCCGGGCTCGGCAAGACGAGCCTGGCGTTCATCGTCCGCGAGGAGCTAGGCGTAGGCATTCGCTGCGTCGCCGGCCCTGCGCTCGAGCGCAAGGGCGACATGGCGGCGATTCTGACCGGCCTCGAGCGCCACGACGTCCTGTTCGTGGACGAGATCCACCGCCTCAACCGCACGATCGAGGAGATTCTCTATCCGGCACTCGAGGACTTCCGGCTCGACATCATCGTCGGCCAGGGCGCGGCCGCCCGCACGCTCACCCTCGATCTTCCGCCCTTCACGCTGGTGGGCGCCACGACGAGAACAGGGCTTTTGACGACGCCGCTCCGCGACCGCTTCGGCATGACCTTCCGGCTCGAGTACTACGACCCGAAGGAGCTCGGGACGATCGTGCGCCGGTCGGCGCGCATCCTCGACGTCGAGATCGCCGAGGACGCAGCAGATGAGATCGCGCGCCGCTCGCGGGGAACGCCGCGCATCGCGAACAGGATCCTGAGGCGCGTGCGCGACGTGGCCCAGGTGAAACACGACGGCGTGATCACGAACGAGGTCGCGCGCGAGGCACTGCAACTGCTCGAAGTCGATGGCGACGGGCTGGAGCGGATCGACCGGGAGTTGATGAAGACGATCCTCGTCAAGTTCGGAGGCGGGCCCGTGGGGTTGTCCACTCTCGCGGTCGCCCTGGGAGAAGAGCAGGACACGATCGAGGACGTCTACGAGCCGTATCTCCTTCAGCTCGGCTTCCTGCAGCGCACGCCACGCGGCCGGATCATCACGGAGCTCGGCCGCGAGCGATTCGGCGCCGGCGGGAAAGACACGCAGCTCTTTTGAGCCCTGATTTCTGGGTCCCGGGGACTGCCGAGCCGTCCCTCGACGCCTTCGTCGACCGAGTCCACAGCCAGATCGAGCGCTACACCGCGACGCACACGGCCGAGCAGACCCACGTGGTCGTGGAGCTCGGAGACGGGGAGCGCCTCACCCTGCACGCTCTCTCCGGTGAGCCGGGCTTTGGCTTCCTGACGTTGTCGGTGTCGGCCGCGGAGGGTAATGCGGAGGAGCTCATCGTCCCGGTCGGCGCGATCAGGCGGATTGCGCTTGGACCAGCGGACGAATCCCGCCGCCCGGGATTCGTCCTACCGAAAGAGAGGGGGCCGGAACCCGCCGCATAGGGCCCGGCCCTTTTGAAATGTCCGCCCCGGCCGCAAGTGTCGGGGCTAGGTTCTGCCGCAGAACAGAACCGATGAGGACAGGTGTGACAGGAGGAGCATGGATCACCCGGCCTGGTTGATTCCTCCCCCTTTGGATGGTTCATTCCGATAGTTCACTTTCACCCTGCCGGGGGAGTGCAGAAAGGCCTTTTCGCCTCGATTCTGAGTCTCAGGAGGATCGTGAGGGGCCGCAGCTCACATCCTCCAACGGGCGGTCGCAGGTTCGTCCTGCGACCGCCGACTATCTACGCCTGCCCAGTGCCGGGCACGAGACGGTGCCGTAACTGCCAGGTCCGCTGAACGGCGGCGAGCAGTCGAGGCGCGAACAGCAGTGCCATGACGTCGAACCAGACGTAGCCGGCGGCGACGCCGCTCGGCGGGTTGCCGTCGGGAATGCCGAGGCCGGGGAGCTCTGCCGCCCACCGCCAGGTCCCGATCGCCGTCCCGTAGAGCTCGAGCGCAGCGACGACGAGGAAGACGCCGGCATACGCGGCGCGCGCCTTCGAGCGCCAGAGGAAGGCGAGCAGCAACGGAATGCAGAGCGCACCGGCGGCATCGAGCCGTGGCAGCACCGTCAATCCGAGCACCCCCCAAACTGTGACGGCGGCGGCCGCGAAGACGACGAGCGTCCGTGAGTGACGCCTGAGTGCTTCGCTCAACGACAGGCCGGCCATGAACACCAGCCCGTGCGCCGGTGGAACGAACGTCGGCAAGTTGTGCAGCCGGTACGAGTAGACGCCCCACAGGATCGAGCCGGTCACCTCCGCGACGGTTGCCGCGCAGATGACCACTGCGACTTGTGCGCGACGCTCGGCCGGTAGCGGTCGCGCGGCGGCGAGAAGGACGAGCCAGGTCAACGCCCCCAGCGCGAGCTGGCCGGGCAGTTCGACCTGCGTGTCGACCGCCAGAAGCGCCGCGAGGTACGCGGCGATCGCTCCCGCGCGGATCAACGCCTGAACTGCAGCTCGTGCCAGGACGGCACGGGAGCCAGCTCCAGGAGCGCGCGATCCCCGTTCGGGTCGCGGTAGCCGAAGTCCGCGACGTCCTCGTCCCACGCGACCTCGAGCAGTCCTTCCTTGACGCGATGGTCGAGCCAGGCGCCGCGGAAGACGAGCTTCTTCAGCCAGTAGACGAGGGACTCGCCCCCGACGAGCGAAACGCGCTCCCAATGCCGGACGAGATACCTCCCGAAGCCGCTGCGAGGCTCGTCGATCCAGTCCCTTTCGACGAGCTCGACAAGGTCGGCGGTCTCGTCGTCGTCCAGCTCGTTGTCGCCGACGAGGCCGAGCTTCACAGCCGCGGCCGTCACGCGTTGCTCGAAGTCGGAGGCGTTGAATCCGAAGCGGTAGCCGAGGAATTCGACCACGTAGTCGTCGCCGGAGACGTAGTTCGCCTCTGTCACGAGCCGAGCATAGCGCCACGGTAGGTTTGCCTTATGAGCGCTCGCCTCGCCGCTGCGTCCGCCTTCGTGACTGCACTCGTGGTCGTCACGGTCTGGCTCACCGACCTCTCCTTCGGGCGCGCCGCCCTGCTCGCCCCGGTGCTCGTGATCGGCCTCGCGGCGGTCGCCGGCCTCCTCGTCTTCTGGGGCAAGGTCGGGTGGGACTCGTTGCGCCGCGCGCGCCATCCCCGGCTGCTCGTCGCGGGCGCGCTGGCTTTCGTGCTGCTGCTCGCCGCGCTGGCTCTCCTCGGCGTGCAGCTCCCGCGCGAGTAGTCGGTAGGGATTAGCCCCCGGTTAGGACGGGGGTTGACCGTACTGAAAGACACCGGGTGGCCCGGTGTCGGGAAATCCCTCGAACTGCGACGGTGAGGACATGACCGATACGACAATCACAGAGCTTCATCACCGCTCGGCGGACGGCATCGAGGTCTCGCTTCTGTGGAGCCGCGTCACGAACGCTTTGACGGTTGCGGTTGAGGACAGCCGCTCCGGCCTGAGTTTCGAAGTACCGGCCCCCGCGGACAAGGCTCTCGACGTCTTCGAGCATCCGTACGCGTACGCGGCCTAGAGCAGCGCGGCGAGCGCGTCTCGCAGCCGCTCGAGATCGGCGGCGTCGTTGTAGCCCTGGAACGACGCACGGATGAACCGGTCCTCGCCGTGCTCGGAGACCGGGATCTCGATTCGGTAGTCGTCGTAGAGACGGTCCTTGAGGTCCTCCGGCGCGTCCTCGGGAAGACGGAGCGTGACCATCTGCGCGAAGAACTCGCACGAGTCGGGTGTGAGCGGCTCGAGCCCGAGCTCGTTTCGAGCGCGGCGCGCGAGCTCGTGGCAGCGCGTGCGGACGGCGTCCCAGTCGTGTTCGCGTTGCCAGTCAATCGCCTCCGGGACGGTCAGATACGCCGACGAGTCGCGGGTACCCTGTTTCTCGTGGCGTGAGACGAAGCTTGGGTCGTCACCCTCGTAGCCCCAGCTGACCAGCAGCGGGTGCACGTCGCGCTGGAGCTCGCGGCGCACATAGAGGAAGCCCGCGCCCTTCGGCGCGCACAACCACTTGTGGCAGTTGCCGGCGTAGTAGTCGACGTCGAGGTCACGCAGGTTCAGCGGTACCTGCCCCGGCACGTGCGCGCCGTCGACGATCGTTCGGATCCCCGCCTCTCGTGCGCGGCGGCACAACTCCGCCACCGGGAGTGTCAACGCAGTCGTCGACGTGTGGTGGCTCAGGAAGAGCGCCCGCGTGCGCGGAGTCACACCGGCCCAGATCGTTTCGACGATCTCGTCCGCGCTCGTAACGGGAAGCCGAATCGGCGTGCGCACGTACCGCGCCCCGAGATCCCCGCAGACGTGCTCCCACGTGAGGTCGACCGCGCCGTACTCGAGGTCCGTCGACAGCACTTCGTCGCCCGCCTGCAGGCCCAGTGGCCACGCCGCGACGTTGACTCCGGCGGTGGCGTTCGGGACGAAGACGAGATCGTCCGGATCCGCGCCGACGTAACCGGCGAGGGCGGTACGGGCCTCTGCGAGCAGGCCGTCCAACCGTCGCGCGAGAAACAGCACCGGCTGCCGCTCGAGCTCGAGTTGCCACTCCCGGTAGCGCTCGAAGACGGCGCGCGGCGTCGCCCCGAACGAGCCGTGGTTCAGAAACGTCACACTCGGGTCGAGGAGGAACTCCTCCCGCAAGTGGGCGCCGTCCGACACCACTCGTACGGTAGTCGGGCATGTCTGAGGGCATCTGGACGATCCGTCCGTGCCCGCACCGGCAGGCGAGCGGCCTCGCAAAGGAGCTCGGCCTCAGCGAGATCACGGCAAGCGTGCTCGTCCGGCGCGGCTACGGCGACCCCGAGGTGGCGCGGGCCTTCCTGGCCGGCGAACAGCCCCTGCACGATCCCTCCCTCTTGGGCGACATGGCCGTTGCCGTCGAGCGGATACGCGCGGCGATCGCCGCCGGCCAGCGGATCTGCGTCCACGGCGACTACGACGTTGACGGGATCTGCGCGACCGTGCTCGCAGTCCTCCTGCTGCGGGAGCTCGGCGCGGACGTCGAGTGGCATCTGCCGAGCCGCTTCGACGAGGGCTACGGCGTCAGCGGCCAGACGCTGGAGCGGCTCGCGGAGGAGGGGTGCGGGCTCGTCCTGACCGTCGACTGCGGCATCACTGCCGTCGAAGAGGTCCGGCGCGCACGAGAGCTCGGCCTCGACGTCATCGTCACCGATCACCATCGTCCGGGCGACGAGCTGCCGGATTGTCCGATCGTGGCGACGCGCCCCTCCGACTATCCCTTCCCGGAGCTGTGCGGGACCGGCGTCGTCTACAAGCTCGGGCAGGCACTGCTGGGCGTCGAGTCCGAAGTGCTGCGCCGGCATCTCGATCTCGTCGCGCTCGCGACGATCGCGGACGTCGTTCCGCTCGTGGGTGAGAACCGATCGCTCGCGATCGCAGGTTTGCGCACGCTCGCGCGAACGCAGAAGCTCGGCCTGCGTGCCTTGATGAAGGCCGCGCACGTGGATCCGGCCGCGGTCGATGCGGGCAAGGTCGGCTTTCGGCTCGCGCCGCGGATCAATGCAGCGGGCCGGCTCGGCGACCCGCGTGCGGCGCTCGAGCTGTTGCTCGCGGAGGACGCGGACGAGGCGCGGCGTCTCGCGGACCGGCTCGAGGAGCTGAACCGCGACCGGCAGGCAGTCGAGGACAAGATCCTCCGTGCAGCGATCGCACAGGTCGAGGAATGGCCCGAGGCGAAGCGTCGCCGTTCCGCCTACGTCGTGTGGGGCGCAGACTGGCACGAAGGCGTGATCGGCATCGTCGCGTCACGTCTCGTGGAGCGCTATCACCGCCCGGTGGTTCTCATCGCCGGGACGGACGGCCTCTGGAAAGGCTCCGGACGCTCGATCCCGTCGTTCGACCTTCATGGTGCACTCGGTGCCTGCTCGACGTTCCTCGGGCGGTTCGGCGGACATCGGGCAGCCGCGGGCCTGTCGATTGCCCCCGACCGGGTCGAGCCGTTCGCCGAGGCGTTCGCGGCTCGAGCGGAAGGTCTGCTGGCCCCGGAAGACCTCGTCCCGGCAACCGTCGTCGACGCGGTCCTGCCGCGGGGCGCGAAGCTGACGCTGGAGCTCTGCGAAGAGCTGCGCGCGTTGGCGCCGTTCGGGCTGGCCAACCCCGACGTCACGCTGCTGGCGCCGGGCTGCGAGCTCGGCGAGCTCGCCACGGTCGGTGACGGGAAGCATCTGCGCTTCCGCGTTCAGCGTGACGGACACGACGCCGGAGGTGCGATCGCGTTCGGGCAGGGGACCAAGCTCGACCGCTACCGGCGTGAGGGCCGTTACGACGTTGCCTTCCGCCTTCAGGAGAATCACTGGAACGGAACGGTGTCGCCGCAGCTCGTGGTGCGTCGCGTCTTCGACGCCGACGACCGCTTCGACGAGGTCTACGCGTGGCTGCGCGCGCAGTGGGACGCGCGGCAACGTGATGCTCACGCCCAGAGGATCTTTGACGAGCTCGAACTGGAGGACGGTGGGCCGAAACGACATCCACTCGAATCGGAGACGTTTCGCGCGCTGCTCGAACAGCCGGCGCTGCTTCGCGCGGCTTGATCATCCGGCCAGAGACGGCGGCTGATCGCGACGCGATCCGCAAGACCAACGACGAAGCGTTCGGCGGCACGATCGAGGCGAAGCTCGTCGACGCCATCCGCGCATCGGACCGCTACGTGCCCGAGTTGTCCCTCGTGGCCGTGTCCGAGGGTCAGACCCTCGGACACGTCATCTCCAGCTACGTCGACGTGGAGCCCGGCGCCCGCAGGGTGCTGCAGGTCGGCCCGCTCGCGGTTCTCCCCTCGCACCAGCGTCGCGGGATCGGAACGGCGCTGATGTGGGAGACGATCCGGGTCGCCGAAACTCGCGCCGAGCCGTTGCTGCTGATCGAGGGCAACCCGGCGTACTACGAACGCTTTGGTTTTACCCGGGCGGACGCCGTCGGCATCGAGCCGCCCGAGGAGGCGCACGGGCCGCGGTACTTCATGATTCGGCCACTTGCGACGTACGACCCGCGCTTCCGCGGGCGTGCGATCTATCCGCCCGAGACGTTCGGGAGCGTGCTCTAGCGCGCGGTGCCGACTGACGCCCGGCGCACCCGCTGTGGTCGCTGCCGGCGGGGTCCGGCGAGGGCGTCGAGCGCAAGGAGGAGTCGTGCGGCGCGTACGGCGGCACGGCGTTCTTTTCGGCGTCTGTACCAGTGCATGAACGGCTCCCTTTCAGCATCGGAACGCGGGTTCCTTCCCTTGAGTCACGACCCCGGATCGGGGGAGGGAGCCCGATACCCCCGGAGTACACTGAGGGTATGGCTGTCCTTGAGACTCACGAAAAGCATCAGGAGCTCATCGACGAGCTGATCGCGGCCGTGGCCGCCTACAACCCGGAGGTCGATCGCGACCTGATCCGGCGGGCCTTTCTTTTCGCCGCCAACGCCCACGAGGGCCAGCAGCGCCGGTCGGGCGAGGACTTCGTGCTCCATCCGTGGGGCGCGGCGAAGATCTGCGCCGAGCTTCGCCTCGACGACGAGACCATCGCGGCGGCGCTGCTCCATGACGTGGTCGAGGACACGAACGCCGAGCTGGAGGACGTCCGCGCGGAGTTCGGGGACGAGGTTGCGAAGCTCGTCGAGGGCGTCACGAAGCTGACCCGCGTCCAGTTCCAGAGCCGCGAACAGGCCGAGGCCGAGAACTACCGCAAGCTGATCGTCGCGATGGCCGCGGACGTGCGCGTGATCCTGATCAAGCTGGCCGACCGGCTGCACAACCTCCGCGAGATCGAGTACCTCGGCAAGCAGAAGCAGATCCAGAAGGCGAAGGAGACGCTCGAGGTCTACGCGCCGCTCGCGCACCGGCTCGGCATCCACGCGATGAAGTGGGAGCTCGAGGACCTCGCGTTCGAGACTTTGCATCCGCGCAAGTACGAGGAGATCAAGGCGATGGTCAGCGAGCGTCGCGCCGACCGAGAGGGACACGTCTCCGAAGCGGCACGCGTGTTGCAACTCGAACTGACGAAGGTCGACATCCCCGTGGAGATCTCGGGTCGCGCGAAGCACTTCTACTCCATCTACGACAAGATGGCGAAGAAGGGTCGCGAGTTCAACGAGATCTACGACCTGACGGCGATGCGTGTGACCGTGGAGCGGTCCGGCGACGAAGGAACGCGCGACTGCTACGGCGCCCTCGGCCTGATCCATTCCTTGTGGAGGCCGATGCCCGGTCGGTTCAAGGACTACATCGCCATGCCGAAGTTCAACCGCTACCGCTCGCTGCACACGACCGTCATCGGTCCTGAGGGACGACCGCTCGAGATCCAGGTCCGCACGCGCGAGATGCACGAGACGGCGGAATTCGGCATCGCCGCTCACTGGCGATACAAGGGCGGGCGGCACCCGAGGACAGACGAGGCTTGGGAGAGTTGGGTGCGCCAGCTGATGGAAGCGCAGCCGGAGACGATCGACGAGCCCGGCGAGTACAAGCGCGCGTTTCTGACGGATCTCGTCGACGACGAGGTCTACGTCTTCACGCCGAAGGGCGAGGTGAAGACCCTTCCCTCGGGCTCGACGCCGATCGACTTCGCGTATGCAGTGCACACCGACGTCGGGCATCGCACGGTCGGCGCCAAGATCAACGGCCGCATCGTTCCGTTGCACTACCGGCTGAAGAACGGTGACTTCGTCGAGATCCTGACCTCGAAGGCCGGCCGGGGCCCGTCGCGAGACTGGATCTCGCTGGTGGCCTCCTCGCGCGCGCGTAACAAGATCCGCCAGTGGTTCTCACGCGAAACGCGCGAGGATCAGGAGCAGAAGGGTCGCGACTCATTGGAGCAATCGCTGAAGGCGGCAAAGCTCCCGTACCGCAAGCTCGTCGGGTCGGCCGTGCTCGCGGAGGTGATCCGCGACATGAACTTCAAGAAGGCAGAGGACTTCTACCTCGCGCTCGGCTCCGGCAAGATCGGCCCGCAACAGGTCGTCAACAAGGTCCTGCAGCGCTTGAAGACGGAGCAGGTCGCCGAGGAAGAGGCCGTTCCGCTCAAGGCGCCGCGGGCGAAGCATGCCGTCGACAGTGACAACTACGGGATCAACGTCCACGGCGTCGACGAGGTCCTCGTGCGGCTCGCAAAGTGCTGCACGCCGGTGCCCGGGGACGAGATAGTCGGCTACATCTCACTCGGAAAGGGCATCACCATCCACCGGGGAGACTGTCCGAACGTCAAGGCGCTTGCGCGCCAGCCGGAGCGCTTCACGCCGGTGAGCTGGGACGGTGGCGCAACGCAGAGCTTCCGCGTCCAGATCGCGGTCGAGTCGTGGGATCGGCAGCGCCTCCTGGAGGACGTGGCCCGGACGTTCGCCGAACACGGGGCCAACATCGTCTCGTACGGAGGCAGCGTCGAGGATCAGATGGCGCGGAACTGGTACGTCGCGGAGGTCGGGGACGTCAAGGAGCTCCGGGGCTTGCTGACGGCGCTGCGGAACATCGAAGCCGTCTTCGACGCGTATCGCGTCACGCCCAGCTGACGTCCCTCTTTTGAGGGTAAGTCCCTCTACAGAGGGATCGTCCCTCGAACGAGATAGGTACCTCGTTTCAGGGATGGCGCGCGGCGCGAATCCGACTACAACGAGTGCTAGGGGGAGAGGGCACGAAGCTGCGGCGCCCGACCGTTTCGAGGACAACGGGCGGGCGCGCGGCCTTTTGAGATTCGCTTCGCTCAGGTGAGGCGTCTGCGCCGGTCGCCGGACGATCGGCGCGCGCCTTTGGGGGAACCTCCCGGTTCCCCCAAACCCCCTCCACTGGTCCGCTTCGCGGACAGGCGGCTTCGCCGCCGGTCGCCGGACGACCGGCGCGCACGGACCTGGCCGGTGCCAGGCACGTGACTGGGCTCATGGGGACCAGGCTTCGCCGCCCGTGTCCCAACCGACGAGGCAGTAGGGCGAGATGAGCAGCGCGACGCGCTCGAGAAACGCGTGGTCCTCCGGGTCGAGCTCCCCGGCTACGATGCCGAGCTCGGCGACAACCTGGTTCTCGTACGAGATCGGGATCGCGATCGGCTCGGCTGTCTGCGTCCCTTTCGCCGGGCCGAGCACGAGCTCACCTTCCTCGACGAACGAGATCCCGACCCATGAGTACTCGTGGTGGAGGACGGCAACGACCTCGCGCAGCACCTCGTCAGCGTCGCCGCCGCGGTTGAGGCTCTCGTCGATCGCCGCAAGCGCGCCGTCGTGGGAGGTCACGTCTCGAGTGCCTCTCCCTCGAAGGCGCGAACGGCCTCCTTGTAGGCCACGGGAATGGGCACCGCCTTGCGCTCGTCGAGGTCGACGAGCACGAGCGTCTGTGTCGCCGTGACCATGAGCTCGTCGTCCCGCTCGCGATACGCGGCCAGCTCGTACGTGACACTCGTGCGCCCGATCCTCGCCATGCGCACGTAGACCTCGATCAGGTCGTCGAAGACGGCCGGCGCAAGGTAATCGATCGTGCACGCGCGCATGACGAACTCCTGGCCCTCCTCGCCAATGTCCATTCCGAGCAGGCCGAGGTTGCGGTGATACTCCACGCGCGCGAGGTCGAAGTAGGGGAGGTACCGGCCGTAGTAGACGATGCCCTGCGCATCCGTGTCGGAGAACCCGACCCGGGTCTGCGCGCTGAACCTGAAGGGAGGCTTTTCCTTCAGCTCCTGATCACCTCGAGCACCTCGTCGCGCTTGCGCTCCATCAGGTCAGGGGAGAGGGCCTCCAGGTTCAGGCGCAGCAGCGGCTCGGTGTTGGACGGGCGGACGTTCATGTGCCATTCCTCCGCGTCCACGGAGAGGCCGTCTAGGTGCGAGACCTTGCCCTCCGGCCCGAAGCGCTCCTTCAACTCCTGCAGCTTGAGCGCGACGTCGGCGACAGGGGTGTTGAGCTCGCCAGTGATGAAGTAGCGCGCGCGGTACGCGGAGAGGAGCTCCGAGAGTTTCTGGCCTCGCTTGGAAATCAGCTCCAGCATGAGCAGGAACGGAATGACGCCGGAGTCGGCACGGGAGAAGTTCTGGAAGTAGTAATGGCCGGAGACCTCACCCCCGAACACGGCGCCCTCCTCTCGCATGCGGTGTTTGAAGAACGCGTGGCCGACGCGATTGACGAGCGGAACGCCGCCGGCGCGCTCGATCGTCTGCGGCACGGCCCAGCTCGCGCGTACGTCGTAGAGGATCTTTGCGCCCGGTTCCTTCTCGAGGATCGATTCGGCCAGCAGCGCGGTGACGAAATCTCCGGGGACGAACTCGCCCGTGTCGTCGACGAAGAAGCAGCGATCCGCGTCCCCGTCGAACGCGACGCCGAGATCGGCCCGTTCCGAGCGAACCCTCTCGATGATGAACTCGCGATTTTCCGGGAGCAGGGGGTTCGGCTCGTGGTTCGGGAACGTCCCGTCTGGCTCGAAGAAGTACGGCACTGCGTCGACCGGGAGGCGCTCGAGAACAGGGGGGAGCATCACACCGCCCATGCCATTTGCGGCGTCGATCACGACACGTAGTGGTTTCACCGCCTCGACATCGATGAAGGACAGGACGGCATCGACCCAGCGCGGCCAGATGTCCTCGTGGCGGACATGTCCCGGGGTCAGACCCTCGGACCGGTCCTCAAGCGCCATGGCCCGGGTGCGGATGTCGAGGAGGCCGGAGTCGCCGCCGACGGGAAGCGCGCCGCGGCGCACGATCTTCATGCCGGTGTACTCCTTTGGGTTGTGCGAGGCAGTGACCATGACTCCGCCCTCCAGGTCGAGGTCACTCACGGCGAAATAGACCATCTCGGTCCCGACCATCCCGATGTCGACGACGTCGGCACCTGAATCCGCGGCACCGCGCATGACCGCCTCGGCCATCGACGGCGACGAGAGCCGCATGTCACGGCCGACGGCAATGGCGCGCGGCTCGAACTCGTCGACGTAGGCGCGGCCGATCGCATAAGCGCCGGCCTCGTCGAGCTGGTCCGGATAGATCCCGCGCACGTCATAGGCCTTGAACACCTTGGGATCGAGCACGGGCGACGATGCTACGGGACGGGCTCTATGCATGACCGCATGAATGTGTTACACCCTCCGTGCTTCAGGGTCGCACGAGAGGGGAGACGGATCTTGAGGAGGGATATCATCGCGATCGTCGCGCTGGCCGTGATGCTCGCGCTCGGGTCGGCCGCCGCCACCGGGGCTAGCGCCTCTACGTGGAGCTATCAGTCCGACGCGGCGTTCGCCGCCAGCTACTGGCAGAAGGGCGTCACGAACGTCTCTGCGACGACCCAGCGAACCAGCTGCTACGCACCTGAGGTCGAGTACCTCGCCGGCGACGGCTACCCCGGTTACGCCGACGGTGGCGGCTCGCTCTGCGCCGGCCGCGTAAACACCGGCGAGGACGTCGGGCCGTTCGCCCAGCAGGACGTGACAAACGACGTGCTGCTCGTGAAGGATCACTCCGAGTCGGACATTCGCGTCGACCCCACGAACCCGATGCACCTGATCGGGCAGAGCAAGTGGTTCGTCAACGCGCAGGGCTACAACCATCTCCTCGGCTTCTACGAGTCCTTCGACGGCGGACTGACGTGGAATATCCAGGGCCACATCCCGGGCTACGAGGGCTGGACGGACAACACCGACCCCGTCGGTGCGTTCGACCAGTGGGGGAACTTTTACTCCCTCGTGCTGCCGTACATGTTCTATTACAAGAAGGACGGCAGCCACGGGTACTCGAACGGCGCGAACCTGCCGAACCCGACGCTCCCTGGCGAGGCGATCGCGAACGCCGTGCACCCGGCAGCCGCGAGCCAGACCGCGAGCAACTGGATCACGACCGTCGGCGCGAACCAGCCGGACTACCTCGTCCAGAGCCCGCAGGCTGTCACCCACGGCGTCGACAAGCAGTGGAACGCGATCGACACGAATACGGCGAACAAGAAAGACCCGTTCGTCGGCCGCGTGTATGCGATGTGGGTCCTCTACAACTCGTTCAGCTCCGACCACCCCTACGTCTCGTACGCGCAGACACGCCCTGACGGGACGCACACGCCTTGGTCGACGCCGCAAGTGCTCGTGTCGATCTCCGGCCATCCCTTCGACCAGTACCTCCTTCCGCACGTCGATCCCGACGGGGTCGTTTGGACGACCTCGACCCTGAACAATCCGAAGCAGGGGTACGGCGTCGCGGACATCCAGCTCATCTGGTCGACCGACGGCGGCGTCACCTGGCAGGGCCCGCTTCAGGTTGCTGACAACATCCAGGTCCCGACCTACCAGAACACGACGTTCCGTGAGGGGATTGTGGACTCGTTCGCGGTCGGCCGCTCGAAGATCAACGGTCATTACCCGCTCTACGTCACCTACGAGGACTCGAGCACGGGTGCGTCGCACGTGTACCTGCTCACGTCGCTCGACGGCGGCCATTCGTGGAGCTCGCCGACCCAGGTTGACGACGGGACCGCCGACTCGACCCCCGGCGAGGCGCTCCAGCCGAGTGTGAGCGTGGCGCCGAACGGCACCGTCTCGGTCGTGTTCTACGACCGCCGGCTGCCCTGTCCCGCGAATGACGGCAGCACTGAGGCGGCGAACTCCGGGATTTGGTGGGATCCGGGCACGACATCGTCGCCCGGGACTCCGTGGGGCCGTGCGAACTACTGCGTCAACAGCGCGGTGCAGTTCTACCGCCCGGACGGCTCGCCGATCGGGCAGAACACCCGCCTTTCGGAGCACACGTGGGACCCCGAGCTCTCGACGGCACACACGGGCTCGATCAATTACTCGGGCGGCTTCATTGGCGACTACTTCGGCGTCGACTCGTCTCCGCTCGGCTTCACGTACACGACGTCGGTTTCGACGTTCAATTACAGCGGCGAGAACCCGAGCTTCCACCAGCAGCAGATCGTCGCGAGGATCGCGACGCCCTAAGCGATCATCGACGCCCCTCTAAAGCCCGCGTCCCGACGGCGCCGCGCGCCTCCCCGGAGCGTGACCGGCGCTCCATAGAATTGAGTCGGTGGAACGGAAGCTCGCAACAGTCCTGTTCGCTGACCTGGTCTCGTCGACCGAGCTCGTCTCGGGCCAGGATCCCGAGATCACGCGCCGGCGCGTGACGACCTTCTTCGACGGCGTCCAGCGCTGCATCGAGACGCACGGCGGCACCGTCGAGAAGTTCGCCGGCGACGCCGTGATGGCCGCGTTCGGGATCCCACGCGCGCACGAGGACGACGCCGACCGCGCCGTCCGGGCCGGTCTCGGGATTCTCGATCATGTCCGCGATCTCGGTCTCGAGGCGCGAGTCGGTATCGAGGCGGGCGAGGTGGTGGTCGACGAGACCGACTCGACGTTTGCAACCGGTGAGGCCGTGAACGTGGCGGCGCGCCTCCAACAGGCTGCCGCACCGGGAGAGATTCTCATCGGCGAGGCCGCGCACCGCCTGACTGCGGGCAGCGTCGAGGCGGAGTCGGCGGGGCCGCTCGAGCTACGCGGCTTCCGCAATCCGATCGAGGCGTACCGGGCGATCGCTGCGCGCGACGGTCAGCCCCATTCGAAGGTGTCCGCTCCCTTCGTCGGCCGCGAATCAGAGCTCGATCTGCTCGAGAACACGCTGGCACGCACGATTCGTGACCGGCGCCCCCACGTCTTCACCGTCTACGGAGAGCCGGGAGTGGGGAAGAGCCGTCTCATCCGTGAATTCCTGGCCGGCGTCGAGGGCACGACGATCCTGTCCGGTCGGGCGCTGCCGTACGGAGAGGGCGTGACGTACTGGCCGTTGGCCGAGATGGTCAAGGCGGCCGCCGGAATCACGGACGACGATCCGATGGAGACAGCAAAGCAGAAGCTGATCGAGTGTTGCGGCGACGAGGCGATCGCCGAACTGCTCGGCCTCGCCTCCGGCGTCATGGAGGCGGTCGAAGGCCAACGCGGTGCGCCGGAGATCGCGTGGGCCGCGCGCGAGTTCGCCGACGAGCTTGCCGACGTGCAGCCGCTGGTCATGGTCTTCGAGGACATCCACTGGGCCGAGGAGCCCCTGCTCGAGCTGATCGACCATCTCGCACAGTGGGTCCGGGAGCGGGCGCTCCTGATTCTCTGCCTGGCACGACCGGAGCTGCTCGACATCCGCCCGGGCTGGGGAGGCGGGCGCGTGCGCACGACTGCGATCGAGCTCGAACCGCTCGGACGCGAGGACAGCGAGGCGCTGGCCGACGCCTTGCTCGAGGAGCACCGGGTCACCGGGAAGGTGCGAGCGCGCCTGCTCGACAAGACCGAGGGCAATCCCCTCTTCGTGGAGGAGACGGTGCGGATGCTGGTGGAAGAGGGGGCCGAGGGTGGCGACCGGATCCCCGATTCGCTCCAGGCGATGATCGGCGCGCGCATCGACAGGCTGCCGGCCGGGGCGAAGATCCTGCTCCAGCGTGGCTCGGTGATCGGACGCACCTTCTGGGCGGGCGCGATCGACCACCTCTCACCCGAGTACCACTCGGACGAGGTCGAGGACATCCTCGACGATCTCCTCTTGCGCGACTTCGTCACGCGCGAAGAGCGGTCGACGATCACCGGCGAGGCGGCCTACCGCTTCAAGCATGTGCTCATTCGCGAGGTCGCATACGGCGGTTTGTCGAAATCGGGGCGAGCCGAGTATCACACCCGCTTTGCGGAGTGGCTGCGTGAGAAGGCCGACAAGGAGCTGCTCGAGATCCGCGCCTACCACCTCGATCACGCGTGCGCGCTCTATGCCGAGCTCGACGGACATCCTCCCGTCGAGTTGTCGCGAATGGCTGCGAAGGCGCTCGAGGCTGCCGGCAAGCGTGCCCTCGCCCGTGAATCGAACCTCTCGGCCCGCAAGCTCCTGCTCCGCTCGGTGGAGCTCGAGCCGACCCTGCGGCGCCGGTATCTCGCGGCACGCGCCGCCTGGCAGCTTCAAGACCTACCTGTCGTCCGCGACGAGATGAGCGTCATCGCGGAGGAGGCCGAAGCCGAGGGCGCCCGCGACATTCAGAGCCGAGCCCTCACGGCGCTTTCGGAGGCGGCGGCCTCCCTGGACGGTGAGCTCGTCCGCGCAGCGGAGCTCGCCGACCAGGCACTGGCGGTTGTGGAAGCCGATGATCACGAGGGTCGCTTCAGGGCGCTCGACCGCCGTGCTCGCGTCGCGAGATGGATTGGGCGCGAGGCGGAGGCCGAGGAATACGAGCAGCAGGCCCTCGAGGCCGCGCGGTCGGCCGGTAGGAAGGATCACGAGGCGCGGGCCGCACTGCAGCTGGCTGGGATCTACATCAGCCGTATGCACGAGGAAAAGGCAGAGCCGCTCATCGACCGCGCGCTCGAGCTTGCCGAGGAAAGCGGCAGCATCGTCGCGCGGGCGAGCGCCGCGCAGTCGAAGGGTGGGCTCCATCGTGTGCGAGGGCAGTACGAGGAGGCCGAGGGTTGGCTGACGAAGTCGCTCGACCTTTACCGCGAGACGGGGTCGGTGTCGGAGATCGCCTGGACGTCCAGACAGCTGGGCCAGGTGGCCTGGAAGACGGGCAACCCCGAAAAGGCCGAGAAGTTTCTCCGTGAGTCGATCCGACTGCTCGCGCCGATGAAGGAACGCGGCACGCTGTGCGAGAGCCAGCGTCTGCTGGCGCAGTTACTCCTTGCAGAGGGCCGGCTCGACGAGGCGGAGAAGTACGCGCTCGCCGCGCGCGAGACCGTCAGCGCGGAGGATGTCCTGTCACGCGCGACCACGCGGATCGCGCTCGCACAGGTCCGTGCGGCGCAGGGACGAGACGAAGAAGCGGAAGCCCTATTCGGTGAGGCCGTGGAGATCATCACCGGAAGCGAGTATTGCCGGGTACTCCTCGATGTGTTGCCTCCCTATGCGGAATTTTTGCGCGCGCGCGATCGCGAACCTGAGGCGATGGAGCTCGAGGCACGGCTTGCCGAGCGCGTGCCGACTGCTGCGTAGAGCTCCTCCCGGATCGCCTGGTTCGACGCCTCGTCCGGTGCTTCGGTGATCACGGTCGCCGGTCGGTCGAAGTCGCGGAGCGCGTTGCCGAGCGGCTCGACTCGGAGTGTCCCTTCGCCGTACGGAAGGTGCTTCGTCTCGTTCCGGTTTGCGTAGGCGATGTCGGAGAAGTGGATGTGGAACGGCGCGTCCGGAGGTAGCACCGCGTCAGCTCCTTCGAGAATCTCGCGGAACGCGGGGGCCTCGGTGAAGCCACCGTCCGTCACGGCGTGCAGGTGCGCGAAGTCGACGACGGGGCGGACCCAGCCCGTGCGTGCCGAGATTGCGAAGACGTCGGCCGCCGTGCCCAGCTCGCGCACACGGCCCATGATCTCCACGCCGAAAGGAACGGCGCGGTCCTTTTTCTCCAACCGTTCGCGCAGCTCGCCGAGCTGTTCGACGACTGAGTCGATCGCCGCGTCGCGCTCGCGGCCGAGCAGGTAGCCGGGGTGGAAAACGACGACCTCGGCGCCGGCCGCCTTCGCGACGCCGGCCGAGTGGTCGAGCATGCCGACCGCCATGTTGAGTTTCTTGCCCCGTTCGGCGTGGCCCATGAAGCCTGCGATCGGCGCATGGACGGAGAGGACGATCCCGGCCGCTCTCGCCAGCTCCCCGAACTTCTCCGCCCACGGATAGTCCATCCAGAACTTGCCCTCGAAGTCGATCTCGCAGGCCGTGTAGCCGCGTTCCTGGAGGAGCGCGACTGCTTCCTCGGGGCTCTCCCGGGACGGCACGCGGGCCGGGCCGTAGTGGAGCTGGGCCACGTTCCGAGGGTACTGGACCGGTGCCAGGCATCGGCCATGTCCGCCGCGGTTGCCGTCCGACCCCTTTTCTACCCTCATTCCATGGTCAACAAGCCGTCACGCATCGACCTCCTGGAGCTCGACATCGACCTGCGGCTCACCGACCTCTGGCGCGAGGCGGGGGAGATCACGGAATGGAATCTCGACGTCGTCGCGGCCTTCATGCGCGCCGCCTACGGGAAGGGCTACTGCGATGCCCTGACCGAGGACGCGCCGGGCTCGCTGTGCCAAGACCACGGCTATCGGATCCCGGGGCGCCGCCCCGCCCCGGCACACGATTAGTGACGTAGTACTAGTCGCGGACGAGACGTCCAAGCAAGCCCCGCCGCTCCCAGCCGGTTGATGCCGCGGTCCCCCTTGCGAGCGTGTCCGCGCAGAAGAGACAGTTGCTGACGTGGGCGTCTATTGCAACGAGCGTTTGCTGAGGCAGTTCGCGTGTCACGTAATTGTCGAGAACTTCGCCGTATAGATGCATTGGTCTATCACCTCCTTCGACAGACGAAGATAGGTGGGGCCCTTAAGAGCGCCCTGAGAAATCGAGTCCCGGGCCTAAGAGTTCTGTAAGAGTTGCAGCGCACTCACGGATGCTTGTTCGAAACGGGGCAAGCGTAGTGCGAACGTCGCACCGTTCCGCGAGTTCCGCACCGTGCAGCGGCCCCCGTGCGCTTTTGCGATCGCATCGACGATCGCAAGACCAAGGCCGACACCTCCCTTGGCGCGCGTGCGCGCGGCATCGGCGCGAGCGAAGCGCTCGAAGATCTGCGCGAGTGCGCCTTCAGGGACGCCCTCGCCGCCGTCTTCTATCTCGACGACGACGCTTCCGCCCGAGGCTCGTGACCTCAGCTCGATCGGATCTCCGTTCTCGGTGTACTTCACCGCGTTCTCGAAGAGCGCGTCCAATGCGGCGCGTAGTCCCTCGGGGTCGACCGCGAGCTTTCCCGCGACGAGCGGACCAAGATTCCACGCGCGCGGTGCGACCTCCGACCAGCGCAGGAACACATCCTCGAGATAAGGCTCCAAGTCGATCTCCTCGAGGACGATGAAATCGGGCTGGTCGGCCTTCGCGAGCAGGAGGAGCCGGGCGAGGATCTGCTCGATGCGTTGCAGTTCGTCGAGCGCGATGTCGATCTCGTGAGCCGAGTTGCCGTTTGTGCGCCTGTGCACCTCGAGGTGGCCGCGCGCAATCGTGACTGGCGTGCGCAGCTCGTGCGAGGCGTCATGAAGAAACCGCTCCTGACGTTGCAGCAGTGACTCGCGCTGCGCCGCCTGACGCTCGACGATTCCGAGTGCGTCCTGGCGGCGGCGGGCGTGCCAGACCATGGCGAGGAACATCGCCGACATCAGCGGCACTTCGAACAACTCACCCCAGAGCTGGTCGCCGGAGAACGCGTCGTTCAAAATCAACGCGCCGGTGACCGTCACGACCGCCAACAACGTCAGATATGTCGCCGCGGCCCGCCAGACGCGAAAGCCGTAGAGCAACGTCAGGCTGATCCAGACGAAGTGGAAGGGGATCGTCTCCCAGCCGGGCCAGACGGCCATGGCGACAAAGTTCGCGATCGCGAAGGCCGCCCAGGCGACCTCCGGCCACCTACGCCGCAGAAAGGCGATAGCCCGCATGGCGAATGGTTTCGATCGGCGCGTCGTCGCCGAGCTTCTTGCGCAGCCGCCGAATACAGACGTCGACGACGTTCGAGTGCGGATCGAAGTGGTAGCCCCAGACCTCGGAGAGCAGGCGCTCGCGGCTAATCACCTCGCCCCGATGCTCGAGCAGGTGATGGAGGACGCGAAACTCGCGATCCGATAACTGTGCGGTCACGGGACCAAGTCGCGCCTCACGCCGCGCGAGGTCCAGCACGAGCGTCCCCGCGCGGACGACGTGGCCATCTTCGCCCTTTCTCGCGCGGCGCAACTGCACATGGATGCGCGCGATCAGCTCGTCGAACGAGAACGGCTTGCTCAGGTAGTCGGCCGCGCCGAGCCCGAAACCGCGCAGCTTCGTCGGCAAGTCCGACCGCGCCGAGACGATCACGACCGGGAGCTCTGGGCGTGCGCCGTTCAACTCATGCAGAACGCTCAGGCCGTCCAGCCCCGGCAGGAGCAGATCGAGCAGCACGAGGTCGTACGCGTCGCGTTGTGCGCGCTTGAGCCCCTCGCGACCGTTGCGCGCGCCGTCGACCGCAAAGCCCTCGGCCTCCAGTCCTCGTGCCAGGAAACCGAGGATTCGAGGCTCGTCCTCGATCACCAGAATCCGCACCGGCACGACCATAACCGACCTTGCGATGACATGAAGATGACTCCGAGATGACAGTTCGGTCATCTCTTGTGGAGTTGGCGCATGACGGATCTATGGTCGGCCCCGGCAATGGGCGAACGAACTCCGGAGCCCGGCAACGTGATCGGCGAGGCGCCGGCTCCGCTGACGGAAAGGGCTACGCGCCCGTCGCCGTTTCCCGATCGCGCGGCCCGCCACTGGATCCTCTCCGCGATCTTCTGGCTGACCGTCGTGGACCTCTTCGGCCTCGTCCTCGCGACGGAGTTCGTGACGCCCGAGGCCTTCGGCGGCATCTCCTGGCTCAGCTTCAGCCGAATCCGGCCCTCGCACGTCAGCGGCGTCATCCTCGCCTGGCTGACGATGATGTACTTCGGTGCGCTCTTCTACATGCTCCCGCGCCTGATCGGCACCCGGGGGATGTGGAGCGAGCGTCTGGGCGTATGGTGCGCATGGGCCTGGAACCTGATGTTCCTGCTGGGGGTCATCGGGCTCCTCACGGGCCACAGTCAGGGCCGCGAGTACGGCGAGTTCATCTGGCCGATCGACATCTTGCTCCTCGTCGTCTGGCTCGCGAACGTCGTCAACATCCTCGCCACCGTTTCGCTGCGGACGATTCGCCCGATCTACGTCTCCGTCTGGTTCTTCATAGCCAGCCCCATCTGGCTCGCCGTCGATTACGCGATCGGCAACGTCATCTGGCGCCCAGGGAACGTGTGGGGCGCTCCCTCCGGCGCCTTGGAGGGAAGCCTGTCCGACGCGATGCTCAACTGGTGGTACGCGCACAATCTGTTCGGGCTGTGGCTGACGCCGATGCTGATCGCGATCACGTACTACATGGTCCCGCGGATCACGAACACCCCTCTTTACAGCTACACGCTCTCGCTCATCTCGTTCTGGGGGATGGCGTTCCTCTACACCGGGGTGGGAGACCACCACATCCTTCAGTCGCCAACCCCGTCGTGGTTGAAGACGATTGCAGAAGTCTCCTCGTGGGCGCTCTTGATACCGGTCTTCGCCTTCACGATCAACATCCTCGGCACGATGAAGGGCAACTGGGACAAGTTCTTTACGAACTTACCCCTGCGCTTCACGCTCACGGCCTTCTTCTTCTACTTCCTGGTCAACATCCAGGGCGCGTTCGAGGCGATCCAGCCGTTCAACAAGCTGCAGCACTTCACCAATTTCGTTGTCGCCCACGCGCACTTAGCACTCCTCGGTGCCTTCACGATCCTCGGGATGGGGGTGATCGACTACATCGTCGCCCAGGTCTACGCGCGGCCGTTGTTCAGCCGCACCCTCACGGAGTGGCAGTACTGGCTCGTCACCGTTGGGTTCACCGGCTTCTTCAGCGTTCTGACGCTCGCCGGCTTCCAGCAAGGATTCAGCTGGGCGGAGGGCATTCCTGAGGTGAACGTCCTGCCTCAGCTCCACGCCTACTACATCGCGCGCGGAATCTTCGGGGCGATGATCGTCGTCTCCGGGATCGTCCAGATCGTCAACGTCGGCATGACGATCTTCACGAACACGCATGAGCGTCGCCGGAGGGAGACGCTCCGTGTCGCGGAAGCCGTCGCGCCGCCACTTTCCGGATAGCCGATGGACGGCGAGCGCACACAGACGCAGCACGACGGCCCCGAGCGTCCCCGCGGCTGGGCGCCGCACCCACGCGAGCAGATGCTCATCACGCCGCTCGTCGCCGGGCTGGGCGGCCTGCTGGCGTTTTTCACCGTCGTCTTCATCGTCGTGTGGCTGCCGATTCATACGTTCGACCCACCCGCGTCGCTCGATTGGGCCCCTCTCTCCGACCAGGCCGTCAAGGGACGCAATCTGTTCGCACAGAACGGGTGCTACGTCTGCCATTCCGGCTACTCGCGTCCGCAGGACGTACGGGAGAGCCTCTACTTCCTGTACCCGAAGGTCTCGCAGCCGGGCGACTTCTACGGAAGCGACCAGTCGCCGAACCTGCTCGGGACCGAACGGACGGGCCCGGATCTCTCCCAGGAGTCGGGGTGGCATCCCGACGACTGGCAGCGAGCTCACTTCTACGACCCGCGTTTCGTCGATCCGCTCTCGCTGATGCCGCCGATGAAGTCCCTCTTCTCTGACACGCAGATCGAACAGCTGATCACGTTCGTCGAGACGCGCAGCGGCAAATCAGGCCTCCTGCGCTACGCCGGCCAGCTGTACTCGAAGCACGTCGTCACCACCAATCAGGGGTTCCCACAGCCCTACACCGGCTTCCAGGGCGCACACAAGCCGATCCTCGAGGGGAACGACAAGATCCTCAACCCACCCAAGGACCAGCTCGAGGAGGCGCCCAACCTCGCGCAGATCGATCGGAGCTACTGGCTCTCAGCGAATCCTCTGCCGGTGACAGAAGAAAACCTCCTGCGGGGCAAGGAAGTCTTCTTGCAGCGCTGCGTCGGCTGCCACGGCATCGCGGGCGACGGGAAAGGCCCGGGTGCTGCGTTCATGTCTCCGTCCCCTGCCGACTTCACAAGCGCAGACGACGCCTGCTGTGGCGGCGACACGGGGCCGGGTGACTTCTACTATCGCATCCTGCGCGGCTGGCCCGGGACGGGCATGGAAAACTTCGGCGACCGGCTCGACATCTGGCGTGTCGTCCTGTTCGTGAAGACGATTCCGAATCACACGCTGAGAAAGAACGTGGTCCCCGAACCGAAGGACTACATCGTGTGGCAGCCCTCGAAGGAGCTGATCGCCTGGCTCAAGAGTCGGCAGAAGCCCACGGGGAACGCGTCGTTCTCGAAGAAGGCTGTAACGGATCCGTTCATGCAGGAGGCGATGCGCGTCCTCCCAGGGCTGGCGCCCGGTGACAAGTTCCTCCTGAACGACGGCAAGACTCCGCTGTCTCTCGACGACGCGGCGGCCGGGATCAAGGCCATCTACCAGGATCTGCTCGACAGGGCCTGGAACGAGGCGCGCGCGCGTGGGAACAAGCTTCCACCAGAGGTGCAGAAGGCAATTCCTCCGACCGTCCCGGGCCAGCAATGAAGGGCCTCCTCAGGAGCGTCGCGGTCGTCGGTGCGCTTGCCCTCGTAGCACCGGCGGCTGCGTTCGCTCACGATGCGCCCGAGACCGCGAAGTCGCGCTGGGTGATGGTCGACTGGATGCTCGAGTCGTTCTTCGTGTTCGCGGGCTTTGCCCTGGTGGTGTTCATCTGGGCGTGGAAGGCGGGGCACTTTCACGACCTCGAGGCCCAGGCCGCCATTCCGCTTCTGATCGAGGAAGAGGACTACTACACCCCGGAATGGGCGTTCGATGACGAGGAGTGGGACGAATGAGCATGCCGACCGGCGACACGCCCCAGAAGGTCCAGGAGTTCTATCTCTATCTGAACGGCCACCAGGAAACGACCCGTCCCGTCCAGCCCTGGCACGTCGACTGGATGTCGGTGGCCTGGCTGTGGGGCTTCGTGTTGTCTCTCATTGTCGTACTGCTCCTGTGGGTCAGGCAGTACCGAACCACGCGGCAGCGAAGGGGCATCTATCCGGTGGACAGCTTCGGCGGGTGGACCTCGGAAGGCGCGGGACCGGCCACGGGATTCTTCCTCCTCTTCACAGCAATCATCGTGGGATTCGCGGTCGCGCTCATCGTCGGGCACCTCGTCTGGGGGCAGAAGTTCTGATGGCTGCGATCTCGGTCCTCCCGTTCGTTTCGTATTCCTCGATGACCGAGACGCTCGTTCCCGCCGCCCAGTGGCCGACGGTCTACTCGTCACTGCAGGCGTTGAAGGGGCACGTCCAGGAATACCCCGGCTGTCAGAGCTTCGACGTGTTCGTGCGAGCGGAAGGAGACGGCGACGTGGTGGTCCACTGCTACACCACCTGGGACACGCCTGGGCAGCTCGAGGTGTTCCTCGAGCGCGGCTACACCTTCGAGCGGTTGCTTGCCGACGTCGGTTCGGGGCTCACTCCTTCGCGCAGCCTCGTGATGGAGAAGGTCTTCTGATGGCGCAGAATCAGGACGACCAACCGCGGCCTGCACGACCGCTGTTCGGCTACCGGGACGTTGGTGAGGAGGTACGGCACGGGCGGCAAGCGCTGACGCGCGCCTGGATCGTGCTCGCGATCCTGATCGTGATCTACTTCGCCTGGACGCTGACGGTCTATTTCATCGAACCGGGTCTTCGGTAGCACGTGTATACCCAGCGCCTCTCGTCGCTGGAGTTCTTCACGTATGCGGCGCTCTTCGCGATCGTGGTTGTGTCGATCGCCTCCATCCTGCCCGGGCGCAAGCCACCGATACGCACCGAGCCGTACGCCGACGACGAGCTCAACGCGCACGACAGCAGGTTGCCGAAGTACTTCCTGGCAGGCGGCGCGTTCCTGCTGCTCGGCGCCGTTCACATGATCTCGAAGAACCTGCCGTGGACGGCGGACTGGCTCGCCCGCGCCGGCTACGCAGGGCATCTCGTGCGCGACCTCTCGAATACGCACGTGATGATCGTCGGCGGCGGCACGCTGATCTCCACCGGGCTCTGCTGGTACGTCCTGCCGCGGATCGTCGGACGTCCCTTGTCCAGCCCTGGACTTGCCCAGGGTGCGTTCTGGTTCACTGCAGTCGGGCTGTTCGTCTTCTACGTCGCGTTGATCGCGAACGGGATCGCAATGGGACGGCTGGTGTCGTCGGGCTGGGACTACGAGGCGGCGAAGCTGCACATGGGCAAGGCCTATCGCGTTCCGGTCGGCATCGGGGCGGGCGTCATGGGCCTCGGCTACTGGTGCTTCGCGGCAAACGTGTTCCTGACGATCTTCCAGTCCCGGCTGGTGCGCGTGCCGAAGCCGGCGGGGCACCTGTGGAAGTTTCTCGCCACCGGCGCCGCCGGTCTGACCGTCGGCACCGTGCAGGGCGTGATTCAGGTGCAGCCGGCGCACGCGGACTGGCTCTACCGCGCCGGCCACGCGGGCGAATGGATCGATCCGATCAGTCACGCGCACATCAACCTCGTCACGGGGCTGACGATGCTGACCGCGGGCGCGCTCTTTGCGCTGGCTCCGGCTCTCGGGGGCAAGGCACCGACACGGCGCGTTGCGAATCTGTGCTTCTGGTCGCTGCTCGGAGGTTCGCTCGCGTTCTACGGAGTCGCCCTCTACCTCGGCTTCCACGAGGGGCGGCTTGTCGTTCATCACGGCTTGACACCCGAGCGGGCCGAGGAGGCCACGAGGCTCCACCCGTTCCTGATCATGGCGGCGGGCATCGCGATGATGGCGGCCTTCTGGTTCCTGCTCCTGACGCTCGTCCGCTCCTTTCGTCCTGCGCGCGGGCCGATTCGAGCCTTCGTGCTTGCCGGCTGCGCGGCGTTGGCCGTGGGAACGCTCCAAGGCCCGATTCAGGCGTTCCCGGCCGTCAACGAGCTCCTCGATCGCGGCGGTGACGCGGGGGACGTGATCGTCAACCTCCACGCCCAGCTGAACATGCTGGCGGGCCTGATGGTCATCCTCGTGGGCGCGGCGCTTGCACTAACTCCAGGCGCGCTGCGGTCGCCGCGCGCGCTTCTCGTCGGGTTGTGCGGCGGCATGGCCGTGTACTACGCCGGCGGAATCGCCTTTGCCGCAGTCGAGGCCCACCGCGTCGCCAACGGAGGGACCTTCGGTGCGGCGGTCCCGTCACTCGAGCCGTGGCAGGCTCTCGTGCTCGTCCCAGCTGCTTTGGCGGTCGCGTTCGGGTTCGGTTCGTACGCTCGGGCGATGTGGCGAAGGACCGCAGCCTACCGCGCGGAGAGTCGCAGCCGTCTGCGACGCACCCCGTCGGCCTACGCGGGCCGCATTCCGAAGCACGTGCGTCGACGTCGGCCCACGGCGGTAGCCGTGTACGAGGTGCCGATGGCCCTGCTCGGCTTTCCCGGTGTCGGCTGGTTGTTCGCGGGCTATCCGCTCGCAGGCTCGACCCTCTTGCTCGTCGGGCCGGCGATCGCGTGGGCCGCCATACCGCTGGCGTTCACGCCGTTCTCGAATGGTCCACTCGTCCAGGTCGGCTGGCAGGCGGAGCTCTTCTGGTTGCCCGCGAGCACGCTGATCTCGACGGCTTTGCTCTTTCGCGCGCACCGGCGCCGGCGCCTCACGCTGCTCGGGTCGCCGCCGAGGCGGCGGGGCAGGAAGAGCTATCGAACACGCGTCGCCGTCTCGATCGGGGCGATCGGGCTCCTGCTCGTGACGCTGCCGTTCGTACCTGCGGTCGCCGGAATCGGTGGGAGCTCCGTCCGCTACGCCTACCAGAGCGGCTTCACGCGTGAGGTGACGGGCCAGTTCCTCGCCACCCCGCGCGGAACCATCAAGCTCTTCGCCTGGTCCGATCCGCAAGAGACGTTCCCGGCCGACGCGCTGCGCCTGCGTGCGCAGGACCTGCTCGCGTTGCGCGTGCGTGCTGCGGCCGTCGACGCGCCGGGTGCCTACCGGCTGTTCGATCTCGACGGCAACGGGATGCCGCTGACGGTTCGGCGGAGCTCGCCGCGTGAACTGGTCCTCGCTCCGGCAAAGAGATTGAAGCCGGGCAAGTACGTCTTTGCCGCAGCCCACGAGGGGATGTTCGGAGGTCGCGACTTCGCCTACCTACGCGTGGTTGCTCCGGGCGAGAGCGTCACGGTTGTGTCGCACAACCAGCGGACGGACGTTCCCGCTGTCGCGGATACGGTGCCTCCGATCGCGGCGGCACTCCTTGCGGCCGCGTTCGCGCTCCTTCTCCTTCGTTCCCTGTTGCGGCGGACCGCCGGACAGAAGGCGCTGTGGGCCGCGGGCTTTGCGCTGTTCGCCGTCGCGGCCGCGAGCGAGGCTGCGGCTCAGCGCGCCGGCTGGAATCCGGCCCTTTTCCGAACGTACTACCTCGCCGGCGGCGTCTTGACCGTTGCGTACCTCGGTGCGGGCTCGGCCTGGATGCTGCTGCCGCGTCGCGGACGAGACATTCTGCTCGGCGGTCTCGCCGTGGCAACGGCTGCGGCCGTCGTCACCGTCGTGCTCGCTCCCGTCGACCTGTCCGCGCTCGCGGCGGCGCACAGCGGGCAACCACCGAAGAACGGTGCACTCGGCGGCCATGCCTTTCTGTGGGCCGTCGCCCTCAACTCGATGGGCACGCTCCTCCTTGTCGGTGGCTCATTGCTCTCGATCCTCCGACGTCAGCGCGTGCGCGCGAATGTGTGGATCGCCTCCGGAGCGCTGACCGTGGCGGCCGCCACCGGTCTCTCACGGGCGGGCGACACGTCGCTCGTGTATCTCGGCGAGCTGATCGGAATCGCCGTCATGTTCTGCGGTTTCACGTTGACCGCACCCGCCCGCAAGCCTGCGCGCGCAACAGAGGCGCCCCCGCGACCGGCGGTGGTCGCCCGGTGAGTCGGCGCGCCCGCGCATTCCACCGCCATGCGCAAGCGGTCCTCGATCACGAGCTCCTGCGTGCGCGGAAGCGGCTTGCGGACCTGCCCGGAGAGCGTCGCGCGGCACTGGAGGAGGAGACCGCACGCGTCGTGGCGGCGGTGGTGGACTCGGTTCTCGAAGAGTCGCGCAGGGAGCCGGCACTCGCTCGTGCCCTGGGTTCCATCTACGGCCCGGAGCCAGCATGGGAACCGAGGGTCGTCTCCTGGGCCGCGGACTAGAATCGCAGGGTGGCTCGTAGAGGAAACCCAGCGCGCCTCGTCGTCGCGCTCTCGGTCGCGGCCGTTCTCGCAGTCTTCTTGGTCTACACCTCTATCGCCGGCAACGCCACGCCCACGCTCCGGCCGAGCCAACTCGCGGGGCATGCCGGGCAGGTCTCGCTGATGGGCCAGGTGATCGGGACGCCGGCAGGCGACGCGCATGCCGCCGGGCTGCGGTTCAAGCTGCGCGACGTCAAGGGCCCGACCGCCGTTCCCGTCGTCTACAAGGGGTCGGTGCCGGACCTCTTCCGCAGCGGCCGCGACGTCGTCGTCGACGGGAAGCTGCAGGGCGGCGTGTTCGTCGCGGTGCCGAACACGCTCGTGACGAAGTGCCCGTCGAAGTACCAACCCAAGAGGTAAGCGGGGTACGCGATGGCTGACCTCGGACGTGCAGCGCTCGTCACGTCGCTCCTGCTGCTCGTCTACGCGCTCGTCGCGGGCTCGCTCGCCGCGTGGAAGGGCCGCCGGCGTCTTGCCGAGTCGGCACAGAACGCGCTGCTCGGCTCGTTCGCGGCCACCGTCGTCGCGTCGGCTGTGCTGCTGGCCGCGCTCGCCCGGCACGACTTCTCCTTCCAGTACGTCGCCGACCACACGAGCCGCGAGCTGCCGCTCGGCTACACGCTGACGGCCTTCTGGGGCGGTCAGGAAGGGTCGCTGCTCCTCTGGCTGCTCGTACTCTCCGGCTACTCGGTTGCCGCGGTGCTGACGGCGCGGCGCGTGGGCCGCGAGGTGCTCGTCTGGGTGGTGCCGACCCTCGGTCTCGTCGGAACCTTCTTCGCGTTTCTGCTCGTGTTCGTCGCCAGCCCGTTCGCGACGCAGGCTGCGGTCGCGGACGGCGCCGGCCTGAACCCGAGTCTGCAGAACCCGTACATGGCTATCCATCCGCCGATGCTGTACCTCGGCTACGTCGGGCTCACGGTCCCGTTTGCGTTCGCAATGGGCGCGCTGCTCGCGCGGCGCACGGACGAGCGTTGGATCGTCGCGACGCGGCGCTGGACGCTCGCCGCCTGGGCGTTCCTCGGGATCGGCCAGCTGCTCGGAGCCCACTGGGCATACGTCGAGATCGGCTGGGGTGGTTTCTACGCCTGGGACCCGGTCGAGAACGCGGCGTTGATGCCCTGGCTCGCGGCGACGGCATTCCTCCACTCGGTGATGATCCAGGAGAAGCGCGGGATGCTGAAGGTGTGGAACGTCCTCCTGATCGTGCTGGCGTTCGGCCTGTCGCTCTTTGGGACGTTCCTCACGCGGAGCGGCATCATCCAGTCGATCCACTCGTTCACGCAGAGCTCGATCGGGCCCTGGTTCCTCGGCTTCATCTGTCTGATCGTCGTGGGCTCACTGGCGCTCGTCTTCGCGAGGCTGCCGCTGCTCCGTACGAAGACCCGGCTCGAATCGCTGGTGTCGCGCGAAGCGACGTTCCTCTACAACAACCTGCTCCTCGTTGCGCTGGCGCTGACGATTTTGTGGGGCGTCGTCTATCCGATCCTCTCGCAGGCCGTGACGGGACAGGCCGCCACGGTGAGCAAGCCCTACTACAACTTCTTCCTGCACACGTTCGGCCTGCCGCTGCTCTTGCTGATGGGCATCGGTCCGCTCGTTGCGTGGCGACGCGCATCCCTACGCGCGCTGGGACGCACCTTCCTCTGGCCGCTCGCGGCCGCGCTCGTGGCGGGTATCGCGCTGCTTGCAGCCGGCGCCGGCTCATCGCGGATCGGCGTGATCGCGTACACGTTCTCCGTGTTCGTGCTCGCGTCGATCGCGCTCGAGTTCGCGCGTGGAACCGCAGCGAGAAAGGCGCTCGGAGGCGTCGGCTGGCCGGCCGCGTTCTCTTCGCTCATCGCACGTAACCGCCGGCGGTACGGCGGCTACGTGGTGCATGCCTCGGTCGTGCTCCTGGCAATCGGCGTCACCGGGGCGAGCGCCTACCAAACTGTCCGCGAAGCGCGCCTGAAGCCTGGCCAGTCAATGACCGTCGCAGGCGATCGGCTTGTTTTTCGCGGCTTCCAGACGAGGATGGAGTCGAACCATCGTGCGATTCGCGGTCTCGTCGACGTCTACCGGGGGGACAAGTACCTCGGTCGTTACACCCCCGGCAAGAATCAGTACTTTGCCGAGGATCAGGTTTCCAACGAGGTCGCCATCCGCCACGACCTGCTCACCGGCGGCGACCTCTTCCTGATCGCCGACCAGGTGAACTCGAATGGAAGCATCGATCTGAAGGCGCTGCAGAAACCACTCGTGAACCTGCTCTGGCTCGCAGGGCTCGTGTTCGTCGGGGGGTCGCTGATCGCGCTCTGGCCGGATGCGCGAGAAGAGCGGCGTCTGGCCGAACGGTACGCCGACGCGGTGGTACGGATCTGACTGCGGCGCTTATCGTCGGCGTGCTCCTTGCGGTTGCATGTGTCGCGCTGGTCGCCTTGCCCTTCCTACGCGAGCCGTCCCCGAAGGACGACCGCCTGGTCGCGCCGGACGAGTTGGAGCAGCGGCGACTGGCGCTGGCCGAAGAACGCGACCGCGCGCTCGCCGCACTGAAAGAGCTCGAGTTCGATCACCGCACGGGCAAGGTCTCGGACGATGACTACCGTACGCTCGTCGGCCCGCTGAGACGTCGCGCCGCCGAAGCCTTGCGTGCACTGGACTTGCGCGCGTCGCCGACCGTGGAGGAAAAGCCGGTCCCGACACATGGCTAGCTGCGCGAACTGCGGCGCCGAGCTGCCGAAGAAGAGTCGCTACTGCCCTCAATGCGGTCACCCTGCTGCGGCCGGTGACACGAAGGTGATGGAGCTGCCGCCGGACGAGACCGGGGGCGTTCCCGTCGAGTACACGCAGGTCGAGCCGCGCTACTACGGGATCACGCCGACGACGCTCGTGCTCGTCCTCGCCGGCGCTGCGCTGACGTTTGCAGTCGTGCTGTTTGCGCTCGGTCGTTGGCCGTTCGGCCTGATCGCGCTCGGCGCGAGCGTGCTGCTTGTCATCGTCTTCCTCGAGGCCGCCCGCCGCAAGCCCGACGGCGGTGTGGCCCGCTCGACGGCCGACGCGCTGGACGGGTTTCGGGCCCGAGCCGGCGTAGCCGCGGACTCACTCGCCACGCGGGGCCGCGCTGCCCGCCGGCTGCTCGCCCTGAGACGGGAGCTCCAGCGAATGGCAGTGCTGAGGGGCCGGCTTCTGTTCGAGCTCGGAGACGCGGTGTACCGTTCAGACGATCAAGGGGCCGAAAGGGCCCGCGGGCAGATACGAGAGCTGGACGAGCTCGCGGCGCTCAGGGAGGCTGAGATGGAGGCAGTGATGGTGCAAACTCAGGATCGACTCGAACAGCGCAGACTCGAGGTTCAGCCGACCGAGATGGTGGAGCTGCCTCAGCCGCCCGGACAGCCCGGAGAGGGCAGCCCCGGTGGCCCCGCGGTGATTCCGGAGCCCTATCCGCCGCCAGACGAGGGAAGCCCGCCCGAGCCGGCGATCATCCCGGAGCCGGGCCCACTGGCGCCTGAGGAGCCCGAGGAGGGGCGCGGAGGCGCCTGAGGGCCTCTTGGGGCGGCAGGGACGTCCGAGGCCTTGCCGAACCTTCGCTCATGGCCCGCAAACTGGCCCTCGTCCTCGTTGCCGGGCTGATTCTCGCCGCCCCGGCTGCCGGCGACAACAGTGGCAAGCTCGGCGCGGTTCAGGCGCGCATTGCCGCTGCACGCGCAAAGGAAGCACGGCTCAGCGCCCAGATCTCGGACGTCACCTCGCAGATCCGTTCCCTCGAGACCAAGGTCGGGGACGTTTCGCAGAAGCTTTCGATCCTCGAACGCGATCTCGCTCTCCATCAGCAGCGGCTCAACCGGCTCAACGCGCTCTTCAGCTTCGAGACCGAGCGGTTGAACTTCCTGAGAAGTCAGTACGCCAGAGTCCTGCGCCAGCTGAACTTGCGCATGATCGACATCTACGAGACGCACGATCCCACTCTCGTCGAGGTGATCCTCGAGTCGAAGTCGTTTCAGGACGTGCTCGACCAGCTTCATTACCTCGACGCGATCGCACGTCAGGACAAACGCATCGCCAACGCCGTCGCGGTCGCACGCGACGAAGTTCATGTCGCACGCGAGCGGACGAAGACGATCCGCACCCGAGTGCATTCCGAGATGCAGGTCGTAGCTGTTCGCACGCAGCAACAACGCGACGTGAAGAATCAGCTGCTCGCGAGCCAGGGATCGCTCGCCGGAAAGCGCAAGCGACAGAAGGGACAGCTAGCGTCGACCCGCGAGCAGGAGAAGGTGCTGATCGCGGAGGCGGATGCGCTCGCTGCCGAGGACGCGCGCATCCGCGGCCAGCTCGCGGCGGCGCAGGGCGCGGGAGATACGACTCCTTCCTCGTCCGGGCTGATCTGGCCGGTGAACGGACCGGTCACCAGCCCGTTCGGCTATCGCTGGGGACGGCTGCACGCCGGCATCGACATCGGTGTCCCGTATGGCACTCCGATCCACGCCGCAGCTTCCGGGACTGTCGTGCTGGCCGCCTGGACCGGCGGTTACGGGAACTACACCTGTATCGACCACGGCGGCGGGATGGCGACCTGCTACGCACACCAATCCTCGTACGGGGCGCAGGTCACCCAGGGCCAGGTGATCGGCTATGTGGGAAGCACCGGCCATAGCTTCGGCGCCCACCTGCACTTCGAGGTCCGAATCAATGGAAACCCCGTGGATCCCCTGGGCTACCTCTAGTTAGGCGGCTTCGCCGCCCGTACCCAGTTTCCAAGGTCGTACGTTTCCCCTTTGTAATTCGTACCCGGCGGGAGTCGAGGACGGGTCGTGTCGTGGTACGGGACAGGTCGTCTCCCGACGACGCCGGCCGCCTCCCCCGGGGCGGCCGGTTGTTTTCGCAGGCGACGGCGAGGGAACGTCCTCACCGCTCGTGTTCACCAGGAAGGAGAGCTCGTGGCACTTGTATTGCTACTGCTGTTGTTGATCCTGATTCTCGGCGGCGTCGGTATCGCCGCCGCCAAGCTCCTGCTCTGGATCGCTCTGATCCTGCTCGTCGTCTGGATCGTCGGGTTCGTCGCACGGGGCGCGGAGGGAGCTCGCTGGTACAGATGGTGAATCGCGGGGCGGCTCACGCCGCCCCGATTTCATCCAAGTAGCCCGAACGTCTGGCCGAGCAGGAAGATGTTCAGGCCGGAGATGATCGTGGCGACCACGACCGCGGCCGCGATCGTCAGCCGATGGTTCACCAGCACTCCCATCACGTCCCGACGGCTCGTGAAGATCACCAGGGGGATCAGCGCGAACGGGATCCCGAAGGAGAGGACGACCTGACTGATCACGAGCGTCCGCGACGGGTCGAGCCCGATCCCGATCACGATGAATGCCGGGATCATCGTCACGAAGCGGCGCACGAACAGCGGGATCTGCCGCTGGATGAAACCCTGCATGACGACCTGGCCGGACATCGTTCCGACGGTCGAGCTCGACAGGCCTGAGGCTGTCAGCGCCAGTGCGAAGAGCACGCTCGACGCGCCGCCGAGGAGCGGTTGCAGCGTCCTATGGGCACCTTCGAGGGATTCCACATTCGTGAGCCCGCTGCCGAAGAAGACCGTCGCGGCGATCACGAGCATCGACATGTTGATGAGGCCGGCGATGACCATTGCAATGAGGACGTCGATGCGCGTGTACCTGTAGAGGGTCTTCGCCTCGTCGTCGTTCCGCGGAACGATCCGATGCTGTGTCAGCGCCGAGTGCAGGTAGATGACATGCGGCATCACTGTGGCGCCGAGGATCCCGACCGCGAGCAGAACGGACTCGTTGCCCTTGAACTCAGGCAGGACCGCATGCTTCGCGACCTCACCCAGGGCCGGATGCACGATCCAGATCTCGCCGAGGTAACAGATCCCGATCACCGCGACGAAGGCGGTGATCACCGCCTCGAGCGGGCGGAAGCCGTACCGCTGAAGCCCGAGGATCAGGAACGTGATCACGCCGGTGATCACCGCGGCTGGGAAGAGCGCAATGCCGAGCAGCAGCTTGATCCCGACCGCCGCGCCGAGGAACTCGGCCAGGTCGGTCGCCATCGCGATCAACTCCGCCTGTATCCAGAGGCCGATCGAGGTGCGACGCGAGAAGCGCTCCCGGCAGACCTCCGGCAGGTTCCGTCCGGTTGCGATCCCGAGCTTCGCCGACAGTGTCTGGATCAGCATCGCCATCAGGTTCGACGCGACGATCACCCAGAGGAGCGTGAATCCGAACTTGGATCCGCCGGCGATGTTCGTGGCGAAGTTGCCCGGATCCATGTAGGCCACGCAGGCGATGAAGGCAGGGCCCAGGAAGGGGAGGACGCCCCAGCGCGAGCTGCCTTGGAGCACGCGCTCGCCCGCCCCGGGCAGGCGTGGGCCCTCCTCAGCGCGGGTCGCCATCATCCCGACGAAGTTTAGCCTAGGCTAAACTTCGTCGCGGAGGATGTGCAGGTCGGGCAGGTTCCGGTAGCGCTCCTGGAGGTCGAACCCATACCCCACGAATAGCTCGTCGGGCACCGTGAAGCCCACGTAGCGGACGGGGAGGTCTTCCACCAGCCGGCGATAGGGGCGGTCGAGGAGCGTCACGGCGGCCAGGGAGGCCGGGTCGCGGAGCGCGAGCGTCTTGCAGAGGTAGTTGAGCGTGAGGCCGGTGTCGATCACGTCCTCGACGATCAGGACGTGGCGGCCGGTGATCTCCGCGTCCAGGTCCTTGAGCAGGCGGATGCGCGCATGGCCGCCCTGATCGGCGCCTGCCGCGTAGCTCGCGAGCTCGATGACGTCGAGGCCGTGGTGGATCCCCATCGCGCGGGACAGGTCGGCCATGAAGACGATGCTGGCCTTGAGCGGCGCCACGAGCAGCGGCTCGCGTCCCTCGTAGTCACGAGAGATCTCGGCTCCGAGCTCGCGGACACGCGTCCGTAGCTCCTCGCTGGTGAGGTAGACCTCCCCGAGCCTCGACTCGGGAGTGAGTGGCTCGACCGGCACCATCATCCGGGCTTCTCGCCCGCGATCCGCGGCGCCATCCTGCGTCCTCAGTCGCGCTCGGGCAGTAGAGCCCGAGCACTCCCTGCGTCCTTGTCTGGCTTGCGTCTCGCGACCGAGAAGCGCGGCAATGGCACCGGCCGAGCCACTACGACGCGAGCTCGAGCTGGTATCGCTCCGCCAGGCGCTCGATGTCGCGCTTGTAGAAGAGCTTGATGCGAACGTCTGGATAGCGCTCGCGCAGCTTCCTCAGCTTGCGGTTCTTTCGCGTCACGAGGGACTGCTTCATCACCGTGACCTCCACGTAGAGGTCCTGCTCAGGCAGATAGAAGTCGGGCTTGAAGGCTTCGACGACGCGGCCGTCCTCGTCCTCCTCGAGGACGAAGGTCTTCGGCTCGTACTCCCAGGGCACACCGTAGTAGTCCAGGACCTTGGCGCATTCGAGCTCTGCCTTGTTTGCGAAGCGGGGAGGTTCCTGGCCTCGATATGCCTGGAAATCAGGCGTTTCCAGTATCACCTGGATTCAGGGTAGCAACGCGCTCGGATGTCCCTAGACTTCGCGCATGGCGACCCGGGACGGCACGTTCACGATCGTCCAGATCTCGGACATGCACTGCGGCACGCAGTTCTTCCTGCCGAACCTGCTCGAGCGCGCGATCACGGAGGTCAACGACCTCCAGCCGGAGATCGTCGTCATCTCCGGCGATCTGACGACCTTCGGGTTCAAGGAGGAGTACGCCCTCGCCAAGGAGTACGTCGACACGATCGACTGCGAGGCGGTCGTCATCATCCCGGGCAACCACGACTCGCGGAACGTCGGCTACGTCCACTTCGAGCAGCTCTTCGGCGACCGCAACTCCGTGATGCGCGTCGGCGGGGTCACTGTCGTCGCCGTCGACTCCACAGAGCCGGACCTCGACCACGGCCAGATCGGTCGAGGGCGCTACGCCTGGATCGAAGAGAGCTTCGCGGCACCGGCCGATCTCCGCGTCTTCGTCTGCCACCACCATCTGCTGCCGGTTCCGGGAACGGGGCGGGAGCGCAACATCATCTACGACGCAGGCGATGCGATCGAGTGTCTCCAGCGGTCCGGTGTCAATCTCGTGCTCTCCGGGCACAAGCACGTGCCGTATGCGTGGCGGCTGGAGGATCTGTTCATCGTCAACGCGGGAACCGTGTCGTCCCTGCGCCTACGCGGGAACACGCGCCCCTGTTACAACGTGATCGAGTTCTCCGGCACGCACGTCGACGTCTGGCGCAAGTACCCGTTCCACGGGCAGGAGAAAATCATCCAGTTCGCGATCGACACGCTCGAGTTCGAGAAGTACACGGCGCGTATCGAGGGAGAGGTGACCTCCCGGCGATGACGCGGGCGCTGGTCGTGATCGACGGCGAGCACTATCCGCCCGTCGTCCGCGACGCGATCGCGGACCTGCCGTACGAGGTGATCGGCGCCTGGCTCGCCGGCGGGACCGAGAAGCTTCGCGGCGATCTCGAGTACGGCGTGCCGCTGCTCGAAGAGCTGGACGCCGGATTTGCGGACGCCGAAGTCGTCGTGGACATGTCCGACGAGCCGATCCTCGGACCGCGCGAGCGCATGCTGCTCGCGAGCCGCGTCCTTGCCGCCGGACTGCGCTACGAGGGCGCGGACTTCCAGTTCTCGGCGCCGTCGTATGCGTCGTTTCCGCTGCCGTCGCTGGCGGTGATCGGAACCGGCAAGCGCGTTGGCAAGACCGCTGTTACCGGGCACGTCGCCCGCCTGCTCGCAAAGGATCGTGACGTGATCGTCGTGGCGATGGGAAGAGGTGGGCCTGCAGAGCCGCAGGTCGCCGCGCTCCAGCCCACGCTTTCAGCACTGCTCGACCTCTCGCGCGCGGGGCATCACGCGGCTTCGGATCATCTCGAGACCGCTGCGCTCACCGGCGTTGTCACGATCGGCTGCCGGCGCGCCGGTGGCGGACTTGCCGGTGCGGTGACGACGTCAAACGTCCTCCAAGGTGCAGCGCTCGCGGCAGAGCGCGATCCGGACGTCGTCGTCTTCGACGGGAGCGGTGCGGCGATCCCCCCGATCGACGTGGATGCGCGGATCCTGGTCAGCGGCCGCGGGCACGACCCGTTGGCGTATCTCAACGCGTATCGGGTGCTCGTCTCGGATCTGGTCGTGCTCTTCGGTGAGGGCGACGCCGGAGCGATCCGCGCGCTGAAGAAGATTCCGGTCGTGGAAGCGGATCTTCGGCTGCGCCCGATCTCGCCGCTTCAGGGACGTCGGGTGGCGGTCTTCACGACGGGTGCAGCGCCGACGGATCATCTCGACGCTGAGATCGTGAGCGTGTCGCGCAACCTGGCGAACCGTGCTGCACTGCGCGAGGATCTCGAACGGATCGATGCCGACGTCTACCTCGTCGAGATCAAGGCGGCGGCGATCGATCTCGTGGCGGTAGCTGCGGAGATGCGAGGAGTGCAAGTCGTCTTCGCCGAGAACGAGGTCGTCGCGCCTGACCTGGACGAGGCCATCCTCCGGCTCGTGCCCGCAGGAGCTCGCGCATGAGCGTCGCTCGCCTTCGGTTCGCTCCCGTGAGGGAAACCATGTTTCCCTCACGAGCTCCCTTCTTCAGGGATCGCCTCAGCTCACGCGCCGCTGAGATCGCCGCGTGTGCTGAGGAGAAAGAGAGGGGAAACCTCCCGGTTTCCCCCTTCGCCCCTTCCACCGCTCATCGGCCAAAGGTCGGCCGATGAGCCATCCCCGTCACTCCGAACCGCTGCCGCTCGGCACGCCGGAGCACCCGTACTCCAAGGGACTGATGGCGCGGGCGCTCGTCGCGGTCGGCGTTCCGCTCGGTCGGGGCTACGAGCTCGCGAAGCGGATCGACCAGGATCTGGCCGAGCGCGGGGAGCAGAGTGTCGAGCTCGAGCGCGTCGAGGAGCTCGCTATCTTGGTGTTGGGCGAAGAAGAGGGCTCCGAGGCGTTCCGGCGTCTGCGGCGGTTCCGTGAGCTTCAGGAGCTCGACCTCCCGGTGATCGTCCTCGTCGGGGGGGCGACCGGCACGGGGAAGTCGACGGTCGCGACCGAGGCTGCGTACCGGCTCGGGATTACACGCGTCACGTCGACCGACTTCGTCCGGCAGACGATGCGCGCGTTCTTCTCCCAGGAGTTCATGCCGTCCATTCATTACTCGAGCTTCGAGGCGGCGGCAGGATTGCGCGAGCCCGAGCAGGCCGACGACCCCGTCATCGCTGGGTTCCTCGAGCAGACGCGCAATGTGATGGTCGGCGTGCGTGCGTCGATCGAGCGCGCGCTCGAGGAGGGGTGGTCGATGGTGCTGGAAGGGGTCCACCTCGTACCGGGGATGCTGCCGCGCATCGACGGTGCGCTCGTCGTGCAGTGCGTGCTCGCGATCGAAGACGAGGAGGAGCACAGCACGCATTTCATGGTGCGGGACGCCGGGCTGGACGGTCTCCGGCCGCACCTGAAGTACATCGACCGGCTCGACGACATCCGGCGCGTCCAGGATCACATCGTCGGGCGTGCCAAGCGCCACCGTGTGCCGGTGATCGCCAATACCGACATCAGGGCGCAGATCGACGCTGTCCTCGAACTGGTGCTTGCGAGCGTCGAACAGGTACAACGGGTCTGAATGGCTGAAACGGTCGACGAGGCGGTGGATCTGGCAGAGGTGCAGCCGCCGACGACCGGTCTTTGTCTGTGCGAGCAATACGTGCGCGTCACCGAGGGCGGGGCCCTGACGGCCGCCCGTTGGCTCGGGCGCGCCGATCAGGAGGCCGCCGAGGGCGACGCCGCTGCCGCCATGCGCGCCGTCCTCGACGATTTTCCGATCCGCGGGCGGGTAGTGATCGGGTCTGCGATGGAGGACTCTCCGCTGCGGGCAGGCGACGACATCGGTGCAGGCGGGGACACCGTCGATCTCGCCCTCGATCCGCTCGAAGGCCGAGGCGTCGTCGCGCGCGGCGGAAACGGCGCCATGTCGATGATCGCAGTGGGCGAGCGCGGTTCCCTGCTCGAGCTGCCGGACATGTACATGCGCAAGCTGGCCGTTGGACCACGCGCGCGGGGGTCGATCGACCTCCTTAAATCGATGGGCGAGAACGTTCAGGCGATCGCTGACGCATTCGGCCGAAGGCCCAACGACATCACCACGATCGTGCTCGACCGGCCGCGACACCACGACCTGATCGAGGAAATCCGGGCCGCAGGTGCGCGCATCAAGCTGATCCAGGACGGTACCGTCACCGCCTCCATCTCCGCAGCCATCCGCGGCACCAACGACCATCTCGCAGTCGGGATCGGCGGGACACGGCAGGCGATCATGTCCGCCGCCGCGCTGCGTTGTCTGGGCGGCGAGTTGCAGGCGCAGCTGTGGCCGACGTCGCGTCGCGAGATCGAAGAGGCACACGAGCTCGGGATCGAGGACCCAATGCGCGTCTTCACGACCGAAGAGCTTGCTCCGGGAGAGGTGATCGTCGTTGCGACGGGTGTCTCCAACGGCGATCTGCTGCGCGGCGTGCGCTTCCTGACCGACTCGGCGCGAACACACTCCATCGTCATGTGTACCCGCTGCAATTGGGTGCGCTTCATCGACGGAGTGCACTTCTTCGCCCGTGAGCGGCGCGAGGAAGTCCGCCTTTTGGGCTACTAGCTAGACTCGATTCATGCCAACCAAGGAAGAAGTCTTCGAGGCGTTGAAACAGGTCGAGGACCCCGAGCTCGGGATGGACATCGTCGAGCTCGGTCTGCTGTACGACGTCGAGGTGAACGGGCCCCGCGTGAAGGTCATCCATAGCCTGACGTCGATGGGCTGTCCGGCAGGGCCGATGATCCAGGAGGACATCAACCGCACGGCACGGGAGGTTCCAGGCGTCGAGGACGTGGAGATCGAGCTGACGTGGGATCCCCCCTGGACCCCCGAGCGCATGTCCGACGACGCCAAGTTCATCCTCGGCATCGGCTAGCCGTTGCCGGCCGTCGCCGGCTCACGATCATCCTGATTACTGAATCGGGTTGAGGGTATCGGCGCCTAATGCTCCTGAAAACGCGGTCGCGCTTTCCGTCGCG
>VAXG01000112.1 GCA_005883355.1 Actinomycetota bacterium
TTGACGACGAGGATCACAGGCAGCCGCGACTCGAGCGCCTTGCGCAGAACGAACCTCGTTTGCGGCAGCGGCCCTTCGCTTGCGTCGACCAGCAGCAAGACTCCGTCGACCATCGTGAGCGCGCGCTCGACCTCGCCGCCGAAGTCCGCGTGCCCGGGCGTGTCGACGATGTTGATCTTGACGCCGCCGCGCCGGACGGCCGTGTTCTTCGCCAGGATCGTGATCCCCTTCTCGCGCTCGAGGTCCATCGAGTCGAGAACGCGCTCGGCTACCTCCTGATTCGCCCGAAACGAACCTGACTGCCACAACATCGCGTCCACGAGCGTCGTCTTGCCGTGATCGACGTGAGCGACGATCGCAATGTCCCGAATGTCCTCGCGAAGCGGCATTCGACGAGGGTAGCGGCACGGACCGCCGCCACTGTGGATTTCGGCGCTATCCTGTGTCTTGACTGGAGCGAGCATCTGCGCGCGCCCCTTTGAGGAGGATGATTCCATGACGGCAGACGCTCGATCGGCGCAGCGTGTCGAAGGTGGTCGGATCAACGGCGACATGCTGTGGTTCAACAACGAGAAGGGTCACGGTTTCATCGAGACGGCGGCAGGAGATCGCCTGCGCGTCGAGGGGCCCGATTTCAGAAACGGTCCTCCGCAGGGGCGAGTCGCGGGGATGGCCGTTACGTTTCGGGTCGCCGGGGACGGCGACGCGGCACGAGCGCAGGACGTCGTCTTTCCGGACGATGCCGCGCCTCGGCGGGCACGCATCCGCCGCAGCGCCGGCCGCTGAAAACGGACCAGTCGCGTGACGAACTCGTCACGGTTGCGTACCCGTGCCTGGCACCGGTACGTCCGCGTGACTAGCAGCGCATTCGTGCCCTTCGTCGCTCTTCGGTGATCGTTGCGTACCCGTGCCTGGCACCGGGACGCGTCGGAAAGCGCTACGACTGCAGGCGCAGCGGCGTCGAACTGCTCCGGGTGAACGCCTAGGGCAGCCGAGGCGACCAGAGCGCGGACAGAAGCCCCGCTGCGACCAGCAACAGTGCGGCGACCGCCAGGAACACATACGTGATCTCGCTGCGGCCCGGCTTGCGTCCGAGGCTTGAGCCGAGCTTCGAGTACGCCGACTGCAACGACTTCGCGCTCTGTGCGGCGAAGAATTGCCCGCCGGTGCGGACGGCGATGGCCTTGAGCGTCTCGGGATCCGGCGGGACCGGCACCCGCCGTCCACTGAAGGGGCCGTTGCCGCCGTCGAAGGTGAGCGTGCCGCTCGGAGTGCCGAGCGCGACGGTGTAGACGGGAATCCCCGCCGCCTTGGCGAGATCGGCTCCTGCGCTCGGCTCGAGCTGGCCGCGCGTCTGCGCCCCATCGGACAGAAAGAGGATCGAGACGAGCCCGTGCGTCGGCGTGTCGGGCGCTGCGGTCGTGTTCGAGGCGAGGTTGCCATTGTCCGCCGTCACCGCCTGCTGGCCGAGCTTCACGGCGGCGGCGAGAGCGTCGCCGATGGCCGTGCCGCCGAAGCTGGGGAACCATTCGATGGTCTGCAGGGACTTCCGGACGAGATCGTGATTCGTCGTCGGCGGCGTCGCCACCGCGGGATCGCCCGCAAAGGCGATCAGTCCGACCTGAAGCCGATCGGGAACACGGTCGAGGAACGTGCGGACCGCTGCGGTCGCAGCGCCGATCCGACTGGGCTTCACGTCCTTCGCTTCCATCGACCGCGACACGTCGACGACGAGGATCACAGTTGCGCGGTCGCGCGCCACGAGCGTCTTGTGTTGCGGACGAGCCATTCCAATGCAGAGTGCGGCGAGTGCGAGGAAGAAGAGAGCGAGCGGCACGAATCGCCGCCGGTAGCCTCCGCCGATCACGCCGGCCAGCACCTCGAGATTCGTGAAGCGGATCGCGTAACGCATGCGCCGGCGCTCGGAGAGCACGTAGAGCAGGACCGCGAGCGGCACCACAAGGAGTGTCAAGAGGAGCAGAGGCCGCTCGAACGTCACGAGCCACCTCCGCACACCGCGCCAACCTGGACGACGGCCCGAACGCCCTGAACCGCCGCCGTGGAACGCACTGTCGCTCGGACGCGCCGCCCCTGAATGCTCCGCGTCGCGCTCACGCCCTGGATCAGCGGCTGCGACGGTGCCGCCTGCGTGTAGAAGGCGACAGCGTGCCAGGCCGAGATCAGGTGCTCACTCCTCGCGCATTCGACGAGAGCCCGAACGCGTCCGGCCCGGAGCCGGACGGTGCGAACCCTGGTGATCGTCGGCTCTCCCGGCTGGAACGCGGCCAGCATCCTGCGCGGCACCGGCCCAGAGCCGCCGCCCGATGACGGCAGGCAACCGAGATGTGGGCGGAAGCTCGGCCCTTGTGGCGCGTTCCCGGAGTAGGTAGCCCGGAACAGCGCCGAGCGTGACGTCGTCACGCCCGGGTTCACCGGGCTGCCGAGCTTGCCGAGGAAGGCGATGTCGATAGCACGGTCGGTCAGCTCCGCATCCAGTCCGCCGATCACGTAACCGCGAGGGCACGAGAGCTGGAAGTCGACGCGTGGCCGCGGAGTCGTCAGCCCCGCGGGCACGACGACCCACGGCCCGGCGACGCGGACGCAGACCGGCAGTCCACGGCACTCGTTCGTCGCATCCGCCGGCGCTGCGCCCATTCCGGCGACCGCCGCCAGGAGAGCCGCCGCCAGGAAGACTCGCCTCACGGCACCCTCCTGAACCACGCCGCCGACAGTGCTCCGCCGAACAGCAGGAAGGCCGCCGAGCCTCCCGCGAACAAGTCGGTGATCTCGCGTTTCTCGCGGCGGTGACCCAGACGTGAGCCGAGCTTCTCGTAGATCTGCCGCAGACGCGTTGCGTCCGGGGCGGTGAAGAACTGCCCGCCGGTTGCACTTGCGACGGTGCGAAGAGTCTCTGGGCTCGGCGGCACCCGCAGCTGCGCTTGATACCCACCCGCAACGGGAACGTTCACGACGCCGTCCGGGGTGCCGACGACGACCGTGTAGACGGGGATGTGTTGGGACCTCGCCTGTGCAGCCGCGACGTCGGGCGTCGTACGGCCACTCATCTGAGCGCCGTCCGAGATGACGAGCATGGCGGTCGGCGGAATCCGTCCGTCGCTGGTTCGCTCGGCACGCGCGAGGCGGGTCCCGAGCGCCACGGCGTCACCAAGCGCCGTCCCTTGTCCCGGCTTGAGCGAATTCAGCGCAGTGCGGACCAGCCCACGATCCTCCGTCGGAGCGACCGCCACGTAGGCGCGGCCCGCGAACCCGATCACGCCGACCCGGAACTTCTTCGGCATCCCGTCGACAAAAGCCTGCGCTGCGCTTCTCGCAGCTGCCAGCCTGGACGGCCGGACGTCTTGCGAGCTCATCGACAACGAGGAGTCGATCGCGATCAACACAGTCGCCTCCTCTCGTTGGACGCTCACGCTCGCACGCGGCCTCGCGACACCCACGACCATCGCGGCGAGCGCAACGAGAAAGAAGGCGAGGGGTAGGTGCCGGCGCCAGCCCGGAGCCGTGCTGACGAGGTTCGGCAGCAGAGCGGGCGCACTGAAGCGGGCCGCGTAGCTCTGTCGGCGCCGTTCGCGGAGGACGTAGAGCCCCACGAGCACCGGTACGAGCACGAGGCCGATCAGTGCGAGCGGAGACTGAAAGCTCATCGGCGTGCGCCTCGTCGTAAGAAGACGGCAAACGAGCGGAGCCAGTCACCTGCAGTCGTCAGCACGACATGACGCGCTCCCGCGGCTGCAAGAACGCGTGCCAGCTCGGCACGCTCTGCCGCAGCCGCCGTCGCAAAACGAGCCCGCAGGCGCTCATTTCGCGTGTCGGCGCGCAACTGCCTCCCCGTCTCGGGATCGACCAACCAGAGAACGCCCGCGTTCGGCAACTCCTGCTCGCGCGGGTCCCGGATCTCGACGGCGATCACGTCGTGCCTGCTCGAGAGCTCGAGCAGCGGCCGCCGCCAGTCGAGCGGTCCGCGAAAGTCGCTGACGACGACGACCGCGGAGCGTTGCCGGGCAAGCGACGCAGTCCGATGCAGTGCTTCTCCGAGCGACGTTGCGCCTGCATTCTCCAGGCCCGGCTCGTCACGCAGGGTCGAAAGGAGCCCGAGCAGCCCGACCCGTCCCTGCCTGGGCGGAAGGGACCGCGGCCGATCGTCGCCGAACGTCACGAACCCGAGCCGGTTGCCGCGTCTCGTCGCCACGTTCCCGACCGCAATTGCGACGCCCTCGGCAACGTCGGCCTTTCGGCGGTCGGCGGTGCCGAAGTGCATCGACGCCGACGTGTCCAGCACGAGCCACGTCACGAGCACCCGCTCCGCAAGATGCACGCGAACGTGCGGGACGCTGGTGCGCGCGGTGACGTTCCAGTCGATTCGCCGCACGTCGTCGTCACCCGGGACATAAGGACGCACCTGCACGAGCTCGGTTCCATCGCCGAGGAGCGCCGAGCGATAATCGCCCGCCAGCAAGCCCTGCATCTTGCGCCCAATGATGACGTCGAGCGCCCTCAGCAGCGCATCGGGCAGCGGCCCCGGCCCCGGCCGCGCGGGTGTCGGCTCGGAGTGAAGGGGGTGGCTCAAGCGGCGCCGAAAGAGGCGAGGTCCGTCTTGGGAACCGGAACGGCGGCCAGCACCTTCTCCAGGATCGCGTCCGCGGTGACCTCCTCGGCGAGCGCCTGATACGTAAGGACGAGCCGATGGCGCAACGCGTCCTTCGCGAGCGTCTGCAGGTCATCGGCGAGCACGTAGTCCCGGCCTCGCACAAGTGCAAGTGCGCGGGATGCCTGTACGAGGCTGATCGGACCACGCGGACTCGCTCCGAACGCGATGAAGTCCTTCAGATTCCCGACACCGTGAGCCGCGGGCTCCCGCGTCACGGTCGCGATGCCGACGGCATAGCTGACGAGCGCCGGATCGACATAGACGTCGAACACCGCCTGCTGTAGCGATTGCAGATCCTCGAGCGAGAGCGCCTGTCGCAGCTCGGGCGCCGCGACCAGCTGGCGCTGCACGATCGTGAGCTCCTCGTCGTGCTCGGGGTAGTCGATCAGCACCTTCAGCATGAAGCGATCGATCTGCGCCTCGGGCAGCGGGTACGTTCCCTCGGACTCGATCGGGTTCTGCGTCGCCATGACGAGGAAGGGATCCGGAACGGGATAGCTCGTGTGTCCGATCGTGACCTGGCGCTCCTGCATCACCTCGAGCAAGGCCGATTGCACCTTGGCCGGGGCCCGGTTGATCTCGTCGGCCAGCAGGAAGTTGCAGAAGACGGGACCGAGCTCCGTCTCGAAGGCGCCCTCGCCGGGCCGATAGATACGGGTGCCAACGAGATCCGACGGGACGAGGTCGGGCGTGAACTGGACACGGGAGAACGACCCTCCGAGGACTCCGGCCGTCGTCTTGATGGTGAGGGTCTTGGCGAGCCCAGGCACGCCCTCGATCAGAAGATGGCCCTGGGCCAGCAGGCAGACGAGGACGCGCTCGAGCATGTCGTCCTGACCCGCGATCACCCGCCGGATCTCGAAGAGGGCCTGCTCGAGGCGATCCTTGGCCTCCGTCGGCGAGGGCACGGGCAGGTCGGTGTGTGGCTCGGTCACGTCCTCTCCCTCCTTTGCGTGTACAGAGTCATATACGAGAGCAGGCGAACCTAAGTTTCTCCTGAGAGCGTACGGATCTTCGCCTGGACAAAGGCGGCTCGAAGTGCATAGCCTTACCCATGACGAAGTTCCTGATCGAACGAAAGTTCCACGTCGGCGAAGCCGACATGCCCGAGGTCAGCCGCCGCTCGAAGAGGATCGCGATCGATAGCTACCCGGAGATCACCTGGCTGCACAGCCACGTGGTCGTCGACAGCGCAGGCACAGTGAAGACCTATTGCATCTACGAAGCCCCGACCGAGGAAATCGTCCGGGCCCATGCAGACGAGCTCGGTCTCCACGATGTCGAAGGGGTCTACGAGGTCGCGGGCGACGTCACGCCGGACGACTTCCCGCTGGACTAAGAATCGGCCGGCTGGGGGCTCCTCCTCCCCAACAACTCCGCGTCGCTGACGTGGACCACTGCCTGCGCGGCGACAGCCTGACGCAGAGTGATCTTGCGTCGGAGCTCGAGGTCGTCGCCGCCGATGAGATCCAGCGCCTGCTGGTAGAAGCCGACCGCCTCCTCCTTCGCCCAACCCCGCCCGGCCTGATCGCCTGCGATGACAAAATAGTCGCCGGCCCGGCGCCCCTCCCCCGCCTCCCGCCAATGCTGTGCGAGAGCCGACGCAGCCGCCGGAATTTCCGACGTCGTCTCTTCGAGGAACATCGCGACCTGCGCGTGTCGCTTGCGGCGCTGCGGGCGGGGGAGAGTTGCATACGCGGCGTCGCGGATCAGATCGTGCTTGAAGCTGAACTGCTGGTCTCCGCGCAGTCTGGAGACAGACTCTCGCCGGACGAGGTCTCGCCCTTCGAGCGAGTCGAGGAGCTCGGCGAGGTCGAGCTCTCCCGCGGACATCCCCTCCAGCGCCCCCGTCCAGAAGACTTTTCCGACAACTGCCGCATCGAGCAACACCGCCCGCTCGCCCGGCGGGAGCGCGTCGAGACGGGCCGCCACGATGCCGCGGATGGTCGTCGGAAGCTCTGAGGTCGACCCCGTCGCGTCTTCGGCCACCGAAGCAGCCAGCTCTTCGATGAAGAGGGGATTGCCTTCCCCGATGAGGCCGATCTCAGCGGATTCGTGTCGGGCCTTGTGCATGTGGCGCAAGACCTGGGCGGCCAGCTCCTTGGCGTGCTCTTCGCCGAGCGGCTCGACAGGCAGAGCGGTGAATCCGGGCAGCCCGCCTCCCCAGCCTGGGCGCCGCTCGAGCAGGTCCGGACGGGCAAGCGTGAGCAAGAGGAGCGGAACGTCGCGGACGCGCGACGCCAGCACCTCGAGGAGGTCGAGCATGCCCGCATCCGCCCAGTGGATGTCCTCGAAGACGAGCACCGTCGGTCGGTCGGTCGCCAGCGCCTCGACCAGCCGACGGGCGGAGAGGAAGAGCGTCTGACGGTTGCCGACGTCGCCTCCCTTCCCGATCCCGATCAGCATCGCGATGTGTGCGCTGGCTTCTTGCGCCTCGTCCTCGAAGAGCTCGGCCACGGCTCGGTCGAGCTTCTTGCAGGCAGTCGCCGCCTCGTCGGTGTCGAAGATCTTGGCCACTTGCTTGACCTGGGTGGCGAAGGCTCCGTACGGGATCACCTCCCCGTAGGGAAGAGATCTCCCTTTGATCACCCGCGCACCTCCGGCGCCTGCAAGCTCCGCGAACTCGCTTGCCAGCCGGGTCTTGCCGATGCCGGCGGGCCCGAAGAGCGTGACAAGCTGCGGCCGGCGCTCGACGACGACGTTGTCCCAGATCCGCTGCAACGCGGCGAGCTCAGACACTCGACCCAACATCGGGACGCGACTCGCGGCACGCTCGCCGGGCCCAGCCGAGGCTGCAAGAGCACGCCACACACGCACAGGCTCCTGCTTGCCTTTGGCAATGACCGGGTCGGCCTCCTCGTAGCGAATGACGGAACGCGTCGCTCGGTATGTCTCTTCACCCACGAGGATCCCGTTCACGGGAGCGGCTTCCTGCAGACGCGAGGCGGTGTTGACGACATCGCCGGCAACCACACCTTCCCCCTGCGCAAGGCTCGCGGCGAGCGACACGAGGGCCTCGCCGGTGTTGACTGCGATCCGGACGCGGAGCTCGAGCTCAGGATCGCTGCAATTCAGCTCCTCGACCGCGGCGCACATCGCAAGAGCGGCTCTAACTGCTCGTTCCGGATCGTCCCCGTGCGCGACCGGCGCTCCGAAAACCGCCATCACCGCATCGCCGATGAACTTCTCGACGGTCCCGCCGAACGCCTCGATCTCGGAGCGGACGCGCGCGAAATACGGCGTCAGAATCGCCCGGACGTCTTCGGGATCGAGCTTCTCGGCGCGCGCGGTGAAACCGACAAGATCTGCGAAGAGCACGGTGACGACCTTCCGCTCCTCCGCCAAGCCGTGCGACCGGTCGGGGAGCGGTTCCGCACAGGCCAGGCAGAACTTCGCGATCGGCGGGTTCTCTTGCCCGCAGCTCGGACAGGTGATCATCGGCAAAGCGTACGGACGAAGAGGGAAACGGTCTACTAGGTGCCCGCCGGCGGCTTGCGGCGGCGATAGAGGACGATGGCGGCAATCAGCGCGATTCCGGCCGTGGCCGCGGCCGCGATCGTGAGTCGATCCCGGCCTGTCGAGCCGCCGACCTTCGGAACCGTCAGGCGGAGCCCCGACGCGGCCGCGAGGTTTTGCACGGCGACGATCGCCGCGTGGACCTCCTTCGTCGCATCCCGTCCCGGCGCCGGAAGCTTCTTCAGCACCGCGCTCGCCTTCGGATCGGGATCGCCGTTGACCGCGTAGCCGTAACCGTTCGGCATCACGACGAGCAGGCGACCGCGATACACGAACGACAGCTCGAGCCCGAGGAACTGCGAGTACTTCTCCGGCTTTCCGAAGAGGGAGAACGCCGTGCCGAGATCCGACGGGCTCAGGATCATCGCGACTCTGATTCGGAAGTGCTTCTGGTCTGCCTCGCGCAGCAGGGCGTCCAGCCGGTTCACTTCGTTGCGGTCGATCTTCGTCGTGAACGGCAGGAAGACGCGTTGCGTCAACAGGTAGTCACTGGCCGGATCGCCGTTCGCACGCGCAGCCACGGGAGCACACAGGCACGCCGTCAAAGCGCCGAGGACCACAAGACGCCTAGCCAATCGTGTCAACCGCCAGAAGGATGACGACCACGCATGCTCCCATTCCTGCGGCGAGGGCCATCAGGGAGGCGATGAGCAGGAGGGGAACGGTTTTCATCCGGCTGTGCGGTCGACGAACGTCAGGGTGAAAGGCTGCTGCCCCGGCGGGGTGATCTCGAACGAGAGCGCCCAGTGTCCCACCATCACGAGCGCCGGGGCCGAACGCTCGTAGACCCCTGGCGCGTGCTCCGGCAGGACGTCGCTCTGACGACCCATCTCCATGTCGAGCATGGCGAACCCGGCGATCACGCTCGCATGGCGCACTGGATTACCGGCTTTCGTGATCTGAATCGAGAAGGTGTTGGGAGCCGCCGCTTGGTTCGGGGTGACGCGAATTCCGATCCGGTACCCGTTCTTGTTCACGATTTCCGTCACGGGCCCCGGCCCGACCCGGGCGATCGCATTCCCGGCCGCTGCGAGCGCTTTCGCGGGGGGCGGCAGACTGGAGAGGACTGCAGCCGCGACAACTGCCGCAGAAATGAGCAAGGTCTCTCCCGACACGAGGCGGCGGAGCAGCAACGCCGCTCCCGTCCCGAGCTCGGGACGATCGGGGTACGCAGCAAGGCGAGGTTTCGTCCGCAGCAGGTTGACCGCAGCGAGCATCGAGGCCGCGCCGAGCAGCCCGATCTTCACGAGCAAGGCCTGGCCGTAGGACGTCTGCCAGAGAGACGAGAACGTCGGGAAGTGAATGATCGACGCCCCGACACCGGACCCGATGAGGAGAAGCACCGACACGAACGCCGTGTTGGAGAACCGCGGGACGCAGACCGAGAGGCCGGCGACTCGGCGCGCAACAGGAAGGCTCCGCCAGAGAACGAGCAAGCCGATGAGGCCGCCGACCCACACAGAACCGGCCGCCAGATGGAGCCAGTCGAGCGCCACGGACAAGCCTCTCGGAGCTGTCTGTGCCGCGTGCCCCGACAGCCCCGGGACGAGCAGCGTCGCGGCAGCTGCCAGCAACGCGCCCACGGTTGAGAGAAGCTCGGCGATCGACCGCTGCGGCCGCTCGGGCCGGTCGACCCAGAGCGCGAGCGCAGCCGCGAGCACGAAGAGCGCAAAGGTGAGCTCGAGATCGAGATACCCACGACCGAATGCCGAGTCGCGCACGAGCGGCAGGATGTTCCCGAGGTCGAACACGCCGCGAAGCGCGAACTGCGCCGTCGCCATCACGACGTACACAGGGGTCGCGATCAATGCAATCGCAGCGGAGATCCCGAACGCGACCGACAGCGCGCGGAGGCGTGTCTCCGACACGCGGCGCACGACCGGGCGCGCGGTCGCGATGCGCAGAATGAAGAGGCCGATCGCGGCCATGACGGACAGAAAGACGATTGCGCGCGCGGTGACGAGGCTCGGCGTGGCGGCGGTCTCCGAGATCGAGGGCACCGGAAACTGCGGCGCGGGCCCCGGATTGGGACCGACGGCGAAGGTGAACGCACCACGAACCGGATGGCCGTCGACCGAGATGACACGCCAGTAGACGAGGTACCACCCCTGCGCGAGGCGATGAAGCGGGACGACGAGTGTGTTGGGATCCGCTGCAGACCGTCGTGGCGACCCGGCGATCTGCTGCTGACCGGCCGCGTTCGTGATGGAGACGATCGCAAAACGCGGCTCGACCGCCTCCGAGTACGTCAGGAGGACCACCGGCGGCGGGCTATTCACGACCGAGCTCGGGAGCGGCGAAGTCCGCACCAGCACCGCGTGTGCCCAGGCGGCCGCGGGGAGCGCAAGCGCTCCCGCGGCCGCCACGACCAGCAACGCGATGCGCGTGCCCCGGGTCACGCCAGCGTGCGCCCCCCCGACTTGCCGATGAGACCCGCGACCGCCACCACCAGCGCAAGCACTGCAAGCGCCAGCGCGACGATCCCGAGCGTCTTGCTCCCGCCGCCCCCGAGCGAGGACTTCGCCTCGATCGTCGGCGCCGGCGTGTCCGCGGACTCAGGGCCGGACCAGTCCACGACGCTTCCGTCGGAGTACGTCTGCCGCACCGTGAACGCATACGTCTTCGCCGCGTCCGTGGACGCGAGGAACTGGAAGACCGCGTCCTCCTCGGTGGGAACGTTGCCGCCGCTCCAGGTGACCTTTTGGATGACCGTGTTCGCGCCGGTCCCGGTGGTCTGGGCGTCTCGTTTCCAGCCCGGAGCCGGAGCGAACGAATCGATCGAGAAGCCGCTCGGCAGCGTGAGCTCGACCTTCGTCGTGGCCGCATTCGCCTTCTCGGTCGGCACGGCCAGGGTGAAGAACTGCCCCTTCTTGGACACCACGACGGGAGGGCTGACGACTGCGTGTGCGAAGACCGAGCCGGCGAGCGCCAGCGCGGCGCCTCCCACGATGAGCAGGACGGCAAGGCGCGTCTTTGCGCGCAACGGATTCATCGATCATTCTCCTTTCGGTTCGAAGTGAACGTCAGGAGAAAGCGGGCGGCGCGCGCGACCGGCGGTAGCCCACGCGCCGGGAGGCGCGCGGCGGGCCCGCAGCGGGACGCAACTGAGCACTGAGCCATGGGAGCTCCGGCGGCACCGGGCGCAGGAGTGCGAACGTCCGTCGCATCCACCGAGCGACATGCTCGGCAGCGGCGAGCAAAGCCGCGGCGACGAACGAGAGAGAGGTTGCGATCGGCAGCAGATCGCGGTGAACGGGGCCGAAGACACAGTGCATCCCGTGCCAGCCGAGTCCTGCGCGCCAGTGCAGGTACGCCTCGAACAGCCCGCCGGCGAGCGAGGTCGTGACCGAAAGGATCAGCGCGAGCGCGAACGTTCGAACAGGACTGAATCTAGGCCCCGGCTCTTCGAGCGCACGGCGCTCGAGCAACTCGCGCTCGCGAACGCCGAACGCGGCCAGCCAGCAGATCGCGATCGCGAGCGACGCGCCCAGCGCGACCGCGACGAGCGTGAGCATCGGCAGTGCCGGACCGCCGGCACGGTGCTCGAGCACGCGTGCGGCGGGGCCCGGCGTGAGCGCGTACGCAATGCTCCGTGCCAGAAGGACGACGAACGCCGCGGCGAGGATCCTGGAGAGCACTCTCATCGGCCGACCTGTGGCCGATGAGTGGGGGAAGGGGCGTAAGGGGAAACCGGGAGGTTTCCCCGCTCCTTCTCCTCAGCACACGCGGCGATCTCAGCGGCGCGTGAGCTGAGGCGACTTCTAAAGAAGGGGGCTCGTGGGGGAAACATGGTTTCCCCCACGCGAGGGAGCCGCAGGCGGACGACGTTCACCTAACGACCAGGGTAAACGGGGCCGTGAGCACGCGCCCGTCCACCTTGCACTGCAGGAAGAGCCGCCAGGTGCCGGGGACAGGGAGCAAGACGCCGACGCGCAACTGGCCGGGCCTCGTCGCCCTGCCAGTGACGCGCGTCGAGCCCAGAACGCTCGTGCAGCCGGTCATTCCCGCAGAACAGACGTGGGTGTGGAAGTAGTCGAGTGATCCCGCCCGGAAGAAGATCGCGTGGGCCAGCGCACCGAACCACGGCGTAAACGGTGCCGGGGTACCGTCCGGCCGAGTGACGTCGAGCGTCAGAAACGCCGCACTGATCGCCTTCAGTCGGGGGCGGCTCTTCAGCGCAAAGCGATAGCCGGAGACAACCGCAGTTCGGTGGAACGATCCGATGGGTGTCCTCGGGGCGGTTCCCGGCGCAGTGATCATGCTGAAGAGCTGAAAGTTTCGCAGCGGGCCTGACAGGTTCGGATACGCGTCGACGACGACGCGGTACTTCCCCGGCGTCGGCAGCGTGATGGTCTCGCTGATCCGACCGGCCGCGCCGACTGGCGGGTGCCTGTGGATCAAAACGCCGAGATCGCTGCGCACGATGATGAGATGCACCCCCGTGTGAGGCCCGCTCCCGGTCCTGTAGCTGGTGAGCGGCCGGCCCGAGGGCTGATCGATCGTGAAGGAGAGCCGTGTCGGCTTCCCCGCGGCGAACTTGCTTGGAGCGAAACCCGCAAGCGCGAACGTTCGGGCGGCGCCGACCGTGAACTGGGACGAGCCCGACGAGCCGCAACCCGCGAGCAGCAACACCAGAACAGTCAGCACACTTGTGCGCTTCATCGGCGCAGCACGAAGTCGAAGCGTGCCTGGAAGCGGTGCTTCACGATTCGAAGCCGCACGAGCAGTCGCCGGTCGAAGAATGGGTCGTGCGCATTCAATGCGACACCCGGGAAGTAGAGCATCGTCGTAACCGTGCGCTCTCCCCGGGCGCGCACCGTCACATGGAAGTGCCGCGTGCGATTTGCATACGGCCCCGGCAGGATCGTCTGAAGCCAGTAGTGGCCTTTGGTGTCTGTGAACTGGTGACTCCGCAGCCGGACGCCGGTGTCGTCGTACGCGCCGTTCGCGTCCGCCTGCCAGAAATCGACCCGAGCACCTCGGAGAGCGCGACACGCACTCGTCAGAACGTATCCACTGAGTGTGATGCGCGTGCCGCGGGTTCCGGCCACCAGGACCGAGTGACGCTCGGGTGACGCCTTGAAGTGCGTCCCGCCGATCTGCCCCGGTGTGACGCCGAATCCGCTGCACGCGGCAATTGCTGCCGATGGCGAAACAGCGACCGCGGTGCACAAAGCTACTGCCAAACATGCGGCGACGACGCTCGGGCGCAGGTCCGGCACGAGCGTCATTGAAGCAACCGCACCGTGACCGGCGCCTGATTGAATGACCGCGTGGCGAGCGGATCCCCGTCTGGCCTGCCGATTCGGCGCAATACGTTGATCCTCGCAGCCACGATGGCGGTCAACTCCGCCGTCCTCCAGTTGACCGCCGCGGTCTCGTCCCTGACCTTCGTGCTCGTGACCGGCGTGAGGGGGCTACTCGGCCTCGGCCCGGCGATCTTCCTGACGTCGTCCGGGTTGACCGCAGTGCCGGCCGGCCGCCTGATGGACCGCGTCGGCCGCACGCCTGTAATGACCGCTGGTTTCGCCCTCGGCGCCGGCGGGTGCGCACTCACCGCTCTCGCAACACGCACCGGGTCGACCATGACGGTGATCGCAGGCTTCGCGCTCGTCGGCGCGTCGAGCGGCATCTCGCTCCTCATCCGTACGGCTGCGGGCGACATGTATCCGCCCGAGCGACGTGCGCGCGGGATCTCCTACGTCCTGTTCGGATCGGTCTTCGGCGCAGCTCTCGGCCCGACCGTCTTCGGCCCGCTCTTCGCCGGCAAGGACGTGAAGGCCGACGCTCTGACCGTGCCGTGGCTCGCGGCCGGCGGCCTCGCGCTGGTCGCACTGGCGCTCGTTCAATTCGTCCGGCCCGATCCGAAGCGAATCGCCGAGCTGATCGGGAGCCGAGACGACGTGCCCGCCGAGCCCGCCGCCCCGCTCGGCGAGCTCGTGCGTCGCCCCGGCGTCCGCTCCGCAATGCTCGCCGCCCTTGCAAGCTTCGGAGTGATGGTGTCGGTGATGAACCTCTCCGGCTACGTCGTCGTCGAGCACCACCATCACAGCCAGGGCTCCGTCTTCCCGATCATCGGCGCGCACGTCTTCGGGATGTACGCCCTCGTCCTCGTGATCGGGGCGTTGATCGACCGTGTCGGACGTGCTCCAGCTCTCCAGATCGGGCTCGTCGTGATGGCGATCTCGACGATCGGACTGCTCTGGGTCGCGAGCGTCTGGGCGACGGCCGTGCTGCTGCTCGGCCTCGGGCTGGGATGGAACTTCTCGTTCGTCGCAGCAACGGCTCAGCTCGCCGATCGGACGAGCCCCGCCGAACGGGGCAAGCTGCTCGGCTTCAACGACCTGCTAGGGGCGCTCTTCGGTGCAGGTCTCGCACTGCTCGGCGGGTACGCGCTCGACGCGATCGGTGTCGGCGCGCTGGCTATCGGCGCGACGGTCATCGTGGCCACGCCTGTGCTTCTGATCGCGCGGACGACGACTGCCCCTCCACCTGCACGCGAGCCGGCCTGACGACAACTCCCGACGACGTCGTGCACCTGCCTATGCTCCCGCGCGTGAAGCTGGCCGCTTTCGTACTCGTCGTCTTGACGCTGCCGCTCGCAGGGTGCAATGACTCGAAGAGGACGAGCGCCGTCGAAGCGGGCACGACGACGCAGACTGCGCCGCCGCCCGCGAGGACGTACCACTCGCGGCCGGATCTGAAGCCGCCGCTCGTCCGGATCGGGACGGTGGCGCACCGCACCGGGCCCGGCTACGTCTTCATCGCCCCGAAGATGGTCGTGGCACAGGCCGGCCCGATGATCATGGACAACCGTGGCGAGGTGATCTGGTTCAAGCCGCTCAACACGCGGGGAGTCACTGACTTTCGCGTCCAGCACTACCACGGCAAGCCGGTGCTCACCTGGTGGCGTGGACACGTCTCGAACGTCGGCGTGGGTGACGGCTGGTACGTGATCTACGACACGTCGTACCGCCCCGTCGCCGAGGTTCGTCCCGGCAACGAGCTCGTCGGCGACGTACACGAGTTCCTGATCACGAAGAACGACACGGCCCTCTTCACCGTGTACCACCGGCTACCGGTCGATCTCTCTTCTGTCGGCGGTCCGAAGGAGGGCAGCATCTGGGACGGGATCGTGCAAGAGGTCGACATCGCCACCGGCCGAGTCCTGTTCGAGTGGCACAGCTATCCCGAGGTTGCGATTGCCGAGTCGTATGCGCCCCCGCCGAAGGCGAAGGCCGGAGCAAAGGCGGCGCCCTACGATTACTTCCACGTCAACTCGATCGATATGGAGGCGAGCGGCAACCTGCTGGTCTCCGCACGCAACACGCACACCGTCTATGAGATCGACCGCAAGACGAAGAAGGTCCTCTGGCGGCTGGGCGGCAAGAGAAGCGACTTCAAGATGGGTCCCGGAACCACATTCGCCTGGCAACACGACGCACGACGCCACGCCGACGGAACGATCACCCTCTTCGACAACGGAGCAGCTCCAGCGGTCGAGAAGTTCTCGCGTGTGTTGGTGCTCCGAGCGAACGCCACGACGAAGAAGGTGACGCTCGTACGCAGCTATCACCATCCGAAGCGGCTCCTCGCGCCGTTCGAGGGCAACGCGCAGCTTCTGCCGAACGGGAACATCCTCGTCGGTTGGGGAGCGCAGCCATATGTGAGCGAGTTCGCTCGCAGCGGCGCGCTTCTGTTCGACGTCTACTTCGGACAGGGCAAGCCTCCGGGCAAGGACGCCGACAGCTACCGCGCGTACCGTTTCCAGTGGCACGGGCACCCCAGAGATCGGCCGGTGGTCGTGGTGGCCGGCAATACCGCCTACTCGAGTTGGAACGGCGCCACCGATGTGGTGCGGTGGCGGGTGCTCGCCGGGGCGGCGGCCGGTCAGCTGGAGCCGGTGCAGACCGTCGCGAAGAACGGCTTCGAGACTCCCATCCGCCTCACCAAGTCGGCGGCCTTCTACGCGGTGAAGGCACTCGGCCGCGACGGGAAGGTGCTCGGGACGTCCGAGGCGGTTACGCCTGGGCCTTAGCTGGCGGCGCGGGCGACGCGCAACTTCGTCAACTCGCGGTCGCGCTCCTCGATGATCTCTTCGAGGTGGGCGACCTTCATGCGAAGCGTCTCCGTGGTCGTGACGAGCTCGATGAATGCACGCTGGCGTTCCTTCAGCAGCGCCTCGACGCTATGCAGCTTGATCTCCGGGTCGTGAATCAGTTCCGGCGCGACGCGCGCCGGGGGCGGCGCGACAGGGACGGCGACCGGCACGGGAACAGGAAAAGTCGGCGGGGGCGGTACGAAGGGTGTCGGAATCGGCGGCAGGGCTACTGGAGGCGGGACTGCGGCTGCCGGGGCTGCGGCAGGCGGGACTGCGGGAGGCTGGGCCGCCGGCGCAGGCTCGACGTCCTGGATATCGAGCACCTGCTCGGCGATCGCACGAGCGAGCGCGAGCCAGGAGATCCGCCCGGTCTCGATCAGGATCTGGCCCAGGCGCAGCCCGGTCCGCTCCTGTTCGGCGAGCGCAGCCGCGAGCTCGGCCTCGGAGATCTCGTTCTTCTCGACCAGGATCTGGCCAATGGGACGCTTCCGCATTGGACTGCTATCGGCAGGAACGGCGCGGGACGAAAGGGTCTCGTCTAGCGACGTCGGAAGCGACGGGGGGCTTCGTCCTGGACGAGCGCCGACTCGTCGGTGTCGTCCGCGGCCCCAGAGCCGTCGAAGCCCTCCTCCCAGGGATCCGGACGCGCCGCTTCGTCCGTGGCTGGAAGCACGCGAACGTGCCGAGGCGGCTCCGGCTCGGAGCCTGTGTCGTCGTCCTGGCGCCGGTGCCACCAACCACGCGATGCGGACGGACCGCCGTCGACGTCTGCCTCCGCAGCGGGCGGCAATTCCGGCTCCTCCGGATCGGGCTCAGGATCCGGCTCGGGCTCGGCCTCGGGTGCCACATCCTCCTCCCTGGGGGGAACGCCGATGATCGTCATCGCGTCCGAGGGCTCCTGCGCTTCCTCGAAGGCAGCCCAGCCGAACGAGTCGTGGTCATCGGTGTCGTCGGCCCGCTGGGCTTCCACCACCGGGTGCCCGGCAGGGGGAGCCGCAGGACGCACGAACGACACCTGCTCGCGCCCCGCGAGCCACTCGATCAGACAGACGATCGCAAACGCACCTGCCATGGCGAGGACGATCACCCACCACGAAAGCTTCGCCACGCCGAGCGCCACCGCCACGGCCACGAGGAACGCGACCTCCCCGCCGATGCGCCACACCGCCGGCGGAACTCCCTCGCGCGGCGCGTGCGTGCCGTAACCGTAAGACGGAGGCTGTGTCCACGATTGCTGCGTCCACCCCGCCGTCCGCAGAGCACGCAGGTCGGCCCGCAAGGACGCGGCCTGCCGGTGGAACGAGTCAACCGCCTCGAGAGTCCGCAGGGACGCGTCGAGCTGAGCCGCATGGCGGTAGAACGAATCGAACGCAGCCTTGACGCTCTCCTGCTCGTAGCCCTGCTCGGAGACCGGGAGATCCTCCACGCGCGGAAGCGGCTCGCGCGCAGGCGTCTGAGGGGTGGGCCAGGCTTCGGGCTCCATTAGCAGGGATTATGCGTCAACCGGCGGCTTCCGCACGCCTGAGGCCACGAACTGCCCAGGCGCCGAATCCGACGATGAGGCCGACTCCGATTGCAAAAGCCGCCAGGGCCAACTCGGGGCTGCCGGAGATGAAGCCCCGACCGGCCTCGAGCAGGGCCGTGATCGGATTGACGGAAGCGACACCGTGGATCCAGCCCTGCAGCAGATTCAGCGGGACGTACACCGGGGCGAAGAAGAGAAGCAGGAACACGGGCATCTGCATGACCGGCGCAGCTTGCTGCGTGCGCAGGCGCATCGCCACGCCGGTGGCCCAGAGCGTGCCGGCGAGATTGAGCAGGAGCGCGAGCGCGTAGAGACCGAACAGGTCGACGCCGTTTCCGCCGATCTTCATCTGCGCGAGCAGAGCCACGATCGTCACGACGGCGGCAACGGTCGCCCAACGAATAAGAGCAGAGAACACGTACCCGAGCAGGATGCCGCTCCGGTTCGGGGCCGCGAGCATCAGCCGCCGCATGAAGCCGCTCTCGAAGTCGCGCGCGATCCCGAACCCGGTGAACACACCCGCGAACGCCGCGGACTGCAGCAGCACGAACACAAACTGGAAGGCGGTATAGCCGGCCGGAAAGTCGAATCCCGGAACCTGGGTGATGCGCGACAGCCCGCCGACAAATGCCGTGAAGAAGAAAAGCGGAAACGCGACCGAGGGCAGTAGGAACGCCTTGTTCGTGAAGAACGTGTGGAGGACGCGCCACGACACGCCGCGCGCGACGGAGATCGCATCCGTCACGTGCGCTCCAGACGGTTCCAGAGTGCGTGCGTCGCAAGCGCAAAGCCGAAGATGCTGAGCCCGCCTGCGACGGCGAAGCCGAGGCCGATGGTCTGCCAGTCCCAGCCCGTGATCACGAGCGCGCGGACCGCCTCGATCAGGTACGAGACCGGGTTGACAGTCGCGACCCAGCGAAACCAGTCCGCCTGGATCAGGTTACGCGGAATGTTCATCGACGACAGGAAGAGAAAAACGAAGAAGACGGGGAAGAGGCCCTGCACGGCCTCGGTCGAGCCCGTCCGTAGCGCAGCCCAGCTGCCGAGCGACGCGAAGGCAAGCGCAATGCAGGCCTCGAGCAAGAGCAACATCACTGCACCCCCGAACCCGCTCTGCAGATGCACGCCGAACGCGACGCCGACGGCGAGGTAGAAGATCGCCTGGGCGACGGCGATCGTCAGCAAGCCGCCGAGCTGTCCGACCAGCAGCACGATCCCTCGCACCGGAGTCAGCGCCAGACGATTCAGGAAACCCGTCTGGATGTCGCGCGCGAACTCGACGTTGGCGTTGATGGTTGCGATCAACGCGCCCTGGACGAACGGCACGGCGAGCGCGAACGCGAGGAACGAGTTGGTGGGAAACCCCGGAAGTCGCGTCTCGGCTTTCAGCCCGCCCGCGTTCACCGCGAGCAGAAGCATCGGGAAGACCAGCGGGAAGACGACGTTCGCGGGCTGCCGTGCGGTCCGAACGACGGCGCGTTTGCCGAGGGCTGCAGTCTGGACGAGAGCCGTCGCGCTCATTGGACGATCAGGCTCGAGCGGGCTCGAGTTCCTGCTCGACGTCCTCCTCCTCATCGCCGCCGGAACCCTCGAGGTGCCGTCCCGTCTTTGCGAGGAAGACGTCGTCCAGTGTCGGCTCGTGGATCTGCAGTTGGGACAGGACGACCCCTCCGGCATCGAGTGCGCGGACGATCTCGGCGAGGTTGCCGTTCGGCGAGGTCAACTGTACGGCGATGCTGCCAGGCCCGTACCCGGTCGTCTGCTCGCCGAAGCGCTCGAGCACCGAGACAACCGCACCCCGCTGGTCGGGATCGGCCGGCACCGCCTCGACCGTGGAGCAGGCGATCTCCGCCTTCAGCTTCTCGGGGGTTCCCTCCGCGACGATCCGCCCGTGGTCGATGATCCCGACGCGGTCTGCGAGCACGTCGGCCTCTTCCAGGTATTGGGTCGTCAGGAACACGGTGACCCCTTCCTCCTTCGCGAGGCGGCCGACTTCGACCCAGAGAGCCGTCCGGCTCTGGACGTCGAGGCCCGTGGTCGGCTCGTCGAGGAAGAGGATGCGCGGCCTGTGCACGAGCGCCAGCGCAAGGTCAAGTCGGCGCTTCATCCCTCCGGAGTAACCCTTCACCTTGCGATCGGCCGCTTCGGTCAGCCCGACCCGGGTGAGCAGCTCGTCGCTTCGTTCGCGTCGCTCTTCGCCGGTGATCCCGTGCATCGTCGTCTGCAGCCTGAGATGCTCGCGTCCGGTCAGAAACGGATCGAGCGCGGCCTCCTGCAACGCCGCGCCGATCGCCTTCCTCACCTTCGGTCCTTCCGTCACGACGTCGTAGCCCGCGACCGTGGCGGTGCCCGCCGTCGGCGGCAGCAACGTCGTGAGCATGTGGACGGTCGTGGACTTGCCGGCGCCGTTCGGGCCGAGGAAGCCGTAGATCTCACCCGGGTCGACGCGTAGGTCGATGCCGTCGACGGCGCGCGGCCCCTTCTTGAACTCGCGCACGAGCCCGTGCGCCTCGATGCTGTTTTCGCGCGAGGCTTCCAAGCCCCGCAGGCTACCCGTGCGTGAGCTCTCTACGGAGCACTGCGGCAAGCGCAGTCAAGGCCACCCGCGTTTCGGCAAGCTTCGGCTCCCGGGTCGTCAACCGTTGCAGGCCGAGACCCGGCAGCAGCACGATGCGGGCGAGTCGAGGGAGTCGCTGCACGAGGAGCCAGAGCTCCATCGTCAGCGCGAGGGCAAGCACCGACACGACCAACGGCGTGACGGCCGTCGCCGGCAGCGGCCAGAAACGGCCGCCGAAGATCGCCACCGGCATCAAGAGCGCCGCGAAGTTCGTGCCGCAGCGCAAAGAGATGCGCGAGGGCCGCGCCAGACCAGTCCACGTCTCCCGAAGACGCCGTCCCTCGAGGGCGGCGATCGCGCGGTGCTCGGCGCCGTGCAGGTAGAGGGTACGGCCGCGCAACAGCCAGCCGAGCAACGCGAACGTCGTGGCGAAACCCACAGTTAGCCCCAGCCAGTTCGGTGCAAACGCCAGCAACAGCGGAGCGATGATCGCCGCGATCAAAAAGATCCGCTCACGTCCACGCGCGACGCCCTCACGCCTGAAGACCGGCGACAGGGACCCGGCAAGGCGGACAAGTCCCCGCGCGAGGGGAATCGCACGCAGCAAGCGCGGCGCGACAGGCATCCGGCCTTCCCGCAGGCTTCCGTCGATCCCTGCGAAGGCCCAGTAGCGCTCGCTGACCATGACGACGCCGTTGGCACGCGCCATTCCGCCGAGGCGGGGCACGGGCAAGGTGTTTTGCTCTTCGAACTCGGTCAGGAAGCCGGCGGCATCCACCCAGCCATGATCGCCACAGCAAGGGCCGCCCGGCAAGTGCCGGGCGGCCTATTTCGAACCTTCGCCGGTCCTAGATCCTTACCAGCGCCCGCGCGAGAAGAAGCCGAGCAGCGCGAGCACGAGGATCACGATGAGGATGATCCAGAGGATGCTCATGCGATTTCCTGCCTCCTTGTGGTCTCGATTGTCGACCTGCACAGAGTGATTCCGCCCGGGATCAACGAAAAAACCTCCCGTCTGGTTACGCGGCCGGAACGGTCACCGAGAGTGACTGCCGGGCTCGGGGCCCTTCCTCGCCTTCACCACACCGACCTCCCGATCGCGCCAGCATCACCCTCAGAAGATCGCCTGGATCGGCCAGTACAGCGCCGCGGCAACCGCGGCGGCGGCCGGAATCGTCAGGATCCAGGCGACCACGATGTTCCCGGCCACGCCCCACCGCACGGCTGAGAGTCGTTGCGTGGCCCCGGCGCCGAGCACGGCCCCCGAAATCACATGAGTCGTCGAAAGCGGGTAGCCGTACCTCGTGGCAGCGTAGATCGTCGCTCCTGCCGCCGCCTGTGCCGCGAATCCACTTTCGGGCTCCATCTTGTAGAGACGCTGGCCCAGCGTGCGCATGATCCGCCAGCCGCCGACGTACGTGCCGGCTGCGATCGACAGCCCTGCGGCGATCTTCACCCAAGTCGGAATCTCGAACTCCTTCAGATTGCCGTTCGCAAAGAGCGCAAGAGCGATCACACCCATCGTCTTCTGCGCGTCATTCGCTCCGTGAGTGAACGCCACGAACGTCCCTGACGCGAGCTGCCCGAGACGAAAGCCACGGTTCGCGACGCCGCGTGTGATCCGCCGGAACACCCAGTAGATGCCGACCAACAGGGTGAAAGCGCCGGCGAACGCGATCAGCGGCGCAAGGAGTGCGGGAAGAACGACTTTGTGGGCAAGGCCGTGCCAGAGCACGCCGTTCTCTCCCGACTGGGCGAGCGCGGCACCGACGAGACCGCCGATGAGAGCATGCGAGGAGCTCGAGGGAAGACCGAACCACCAGGTCAGCAGATTCCAGGCGATGGCGCCCAGTAACGCAGCCAGAACGGTTCGGGTGTTGATCAGATCCGAGGCGACGATGTCCTTGCCCACGGTCTTTGCCACTGCGGTTGTCACGAACGCGCCGGCGAGGTTCGCGGCCGATGCGACGAGCACGGCCATCCGGGGCGTTAGCGCGCGCGTCGAGACCGACGTAGCAACGGCGTTGGCGGTGTCGTGGAACCCGTTGGTGAAGTCGAAGCCCAGCGCGACGACGATGACGACGACGAGGAGGACGTCGTTCATTGGTTGTTAACGGTTCTTGACGAGAATCGCCTCGAGGACGTCTGCCGCGTTCTCGCAGGCATCGACGGCCTCCTCGAGTTGCTCGTGTATGTCCTTCCAGCGGATCACTCCGATCGGATCCTCGCCGGAGGAGAAGAGCTCCGACACGGCGTCTCGGTTGAGCCGATCGCCCTCATCCTCGAGGTCACGGAGTGCGTGGAGCTGGCTACTCGAATCCTTGAATCCCTCGAGCAGCTCGACGGCGTCGTTGAGCTTCTCGGCACTGCGGAGGATCACCTGCGCCTGCTCCTTCGCCTTAGGTCGAATCTGCTGGACTCCGTAGCCGGCGATGTTTCCCGCCGCCTCGTCCACGTGATCACAGACGTCGTCGATGGCACTCGCGAGTAGATAGATGTCGTCGCGGTCGAACGGTGTCACGAACGTGCGATTGAGAAGGTCGACGACCTCCCGTGTGAGCCGGTCGCCCTCGTGCTCCAGCTCCTTGATTTCGCGGAGGTTCGTCCCGTTCGAGGGAAACGCGTCCAGGAGTTGCACGAGCTGGCGCGAAATGCTTACCGCATTGTCCGAGGCGCGCTCGAGGAGCCGAAAGAACTGCTTGTTCTGAGGGACCAGCGAGATGCGTGCCACCGCGCTCCTCTCCGGAGTTGACGGCGGGAGTTTGTCAGGCTTCGCGCGCCGTGGGGTGCGAGGCGTCCGTGAACTCGCGAAACTCGGCCGTTAGGAGATACGCCGTCTGCTCGCCGATGTCGACCGCATGGTCGCCGATGCGCTCCAGAGCCCGGGAGACCACGACCATGCGGAGACCGTATTCGCGCATCGCGGGGTCGCCGCCGAGCTCGAGAATCCGCTCGACGACCCGCCTGTTCGCACGGTCGATGAGCTCGTCGAGATCCACCAGCGATTCGGCGCCGGCGAGATCGCGGCTGCCGAAGGAATCGAGGGCGACCCTGATCATCTCCTCGCAACGAGACCCCATCTCCTCGAAGCCTTCGACGAAGCGCGGGCCGGGATCCACCTCGGGTACGAGCTTTGTGAGTTTCGCGATCGTCACGCAGTAGTCGGCCATTCGCTCGAGATGGAGGTTGACGTGGAGAATCGCCAGCACCAGGCGTAGATCGCTGGCCACCGGCGTCTGGCGCGCAAGCAGGAGCTGGATCCCTTCTTCGATCCTGACGTAGTGCTGATCGACATCGTCGTCGAACGCGATCACCTCGTCGGCGAGCTCTTCGTCCCGCTGCTCCAGCGCGTTGATGGCAGCCCGCAAGGCACGAAGAACCAGCTGACCTTCCTCCTGCAGCGTCGCCTCGAGCAGATCGAGCTCTTCCTGGAAGGTCGTCCTCATCCGAATCGCCCGGTCACGTAGTCCTCCGTTCGCTTGTCGGACGGATTGGTGAAGATCTTGCTCGTCGCGTCGTACTCGACCAGGACACCGCTTCGCCGAGTCTCGTCGACCTCGAGACTGAAGAAGGCGGTGAGATCCGCGACGCGCGCCGCCTGCTGCATGTTGTGCGTCACGATCACGAGCGTGTATTCGCGCTTCAGCTGATGCATCAGGTCCTCGATGGCAGATGTCGCGATCGGATCGAGCGCCGACGCGGGCTCGTCGAGCAAGAGCACTTCCGGCTCGACGGCAATGGCGCGCGCGATGCAAAGCCGCTGCTGCTGTCCGCCCGACAGCGAGAGAGCGTTCTTCTTCAGTCGGTCCTTGACCTCGTCCCAGAGAGCCGCACTTCGCAACGCTTTCTCGACGCGCTCGTCGAGTTCCTTGCGCATGCCCAGGACGCGCGGTCCCCAGGCGACGTTGTCGTAGATTGACTTCGGAAACGGATTGGCTTTTTGGAAGACCATGCCGATGCGCCTGCGTATCTCGACTGGATCGACGCCGGAGGCGTAGAGATCTGAGCCCTGGTAGAGGATCTGGCCCTCGATCCGCGCCCCCGGGACCAGATCGTTCATGCGGTTGAGGCAGCGGATGAACGTGCTCTTCCCGCAGCCCGACGGACCGATGATCGCCGTGATGACGTTGCGGTGGATCTGGAGGTCGACGCCACTGATCGCGGTCACGCGCCCGTAGCTGACGGTCAAGTCGTGGATGTCGAAGACGACTTCACGCTCGCTGGGCCGGGAATCCTGAGTCACCTGCGCGACGTCGATCACGGGGGCAATCGTAAAGCTCTCAGTCACCGGGCCAGCTTTCTACGGCTGCGGGCGAGCAGGGCCTTGGCGGCGAGGCTCGCGACGAGGACGAAGGCCATCAGCACCAACGCTGCCGCCCAGGCCTGCTGGTGCAGCGCCGGATCGGGCTGCTCGGAGTAGGTGAAGATGAGAACCGGGATGTTCGGTAGGGCCTTCGTCACGTCGGTCTGGACCGTGTTGGCGAAGATCGAGCTCGTGAACAGCAGCGGAGCGGTCTCGCCCGCTGCGCGCGCTACCGCGAGCACCGTCCCGGTGAGAATGCCGCCGACGCTCGAGGGAAGGATCACGCCGACGACTGTGCGCCACCGCCGGACTCCGAGCGCGAGACTCGCCTCCCTCAGTGTGCCCGGCACGAGGAGCAGGACTTCCTGCGTGGCTCGCGCGATCAGGGGGAGCATGATCACCGCCAGCGCGAACGCGCCCGCGTAGCCGCTCTGCGTGTGTCCGATCACGAGCAGGGCGTAGACGAAGATGCCGATCACGATCGTGGGCAGCCCTGCGAGGACGTCGATCACGACCTGAATCGGGACCGCCAGACGGCGGGGCGCGAACTCGGTGAGATAGATCGCGGTCAGGACGCCGACGGGGAGCGCCATAGCCGTCGCCAGCAACACGAGCAACGCAGTCCCGACCAACGCGTTCGCGATACCGCCGCCGGGCTGCCCGAACAGCGCCTGCGGCTTCGTGAAGAAATCCCAACTGACCGCGCCGGCACCTCGTCGTGCAACGGAGATCACCACGACCGCGAGCGCTGCGACGGCGACGAGGGCGGCCACCGTCGCGAGGACTTCCATCGCGCGATTCATGACTCGGCGGCGGCGGTACCGGCTCATCGGCCGCCCTCTGGGCGATGAGCGAGGGAAGGGGCAACGGGGGAAACCGTGCGGTTTCCCCGCTTCTTCTCGTCAGCCCACGCGGTGATCTCAGCGGCGCGGGGACTGAGGCGATCCCTAAAGAAGGGGGCTCGTGGGGGAAACATGGTTTCCCTCACGGGAGGAGCCGAAGGCGAGCGACGTTCATTCTCGCGTTCCCCGGAGTGGGTCGAAGCGGCGCACGATGACCTGAGCGATCAGGTTGGCGATCAGGCCGAGGACGAGCAAGATTGCGGCGAGGTAGAGCAACGACGACGTTTCGATTCCCGAGCCCGCTCCCTGGTAACTGGAGGCGATCTTGCTGGCGAGCGTGTCCGCAGGCGGGAACAGCGACCAGCCGATCCGGGTTCCGCCGCCGATCACCTGCGTCACCGCGATCGCTTCGCCGACCGCGCGACCGAGCCCGAGGATCACGGCAGCAGCAATGCCCGACCGCGTTGCAGGCAGGATCACGCCGCGCACCATCTCCCAGCGCGTTGCGCCGAGGGCCAGGGCCCCCTCCTCGAGGTCCGACGGCACACCCAGAAAGAGCTCGCGGCTGATCGAAGCGACGATCGGGACGATCATGATCGTGAGGATCACGGCAGCGGTGAACAATCCCTGGCCCGTCTGCTGTGGATCGCCGAAGAGTGGGATGAAGCCGAGCGTGCTGTGCAACCACGGCTCCACGTGGTGGGCGAGGAAGGGCCCGAGCACGAGAATCCCCCACAGTCCAAGCACGACGCTCGGGATCGCAGCCAGTAACTCGACAAGCGACCCGACGATGCCGCGTACCCCACGTGGCGCGAGCTCGCTCAGATACAGGCCGATCGCGATCGCGAGCGGCGTCGCGATGACCAGCGCGACGAGTGAGCTGACCGCGGTGCCGTAGATGAACGGCAGCGCTCCGAAGACGTGCTTGACCGGGTCCCAGGCGCGTGCCGTCACGAAGCCGAGCCCGAACCGGTCGAAGGAGGGGCCCGCCAAAGCGACGATCTTCCAGGCGATCGCCCCCACGAGGACGAGGCAGGCCAGCGCGGCGGCCAGCGTCAGGCCATGGAGGGAGAGATCCCCGAGGCGGCCCCGCAAGCGGCGGCGGGCCTGCAGCGGGCTCGTCGTCGGAACGGCGCTCACCAGCGCGCGAGCCTACTGACCCGGTGCGCGTCCGCGGCCGCCGTTCACCACATTGTCACCGGCTTGCAACCACCGTTCTTCCCACGCGAGGAAGGAGCCACGGCACGCTTGGCGGGACGTGAACAAACGAGAGGAGCAATCTTGACTCGCAGGACACTGGCCGTCCTCACCGCGATCGGCGCGGCGCTCGTCGTCACCACCGGAGCCGGCGCCGGGGCTTCTGCCGGATCCCTCACGGGCGCCGGGAGCTCGTTCGTCGCGCCGCTCGTGTCGGCGTGGATACCGAAGGTCGATGCGGCCTACGGCATCAAGATGACATACGGGCCGATCGGCTCCGGCGGCGGCATCAACGCAATCACCAACCGGACCGTCGACTTCGGCGCGAGCGATGCGCCGCTCACCCCCGACCAGTTCGCCGCCTGCAAGGGTTGCGTGCAGATTCCATGGGCTCTGTCGGCAACGTCGCTCGCCTACCGTGGCGACGGACTGCCCGATCATCTCAAGCTCGACGGCAACGCCGTCGCGGGAATCTTCCTCGGAACGATCAAGAAGTGGAACGACCCGGCGCTCAAGAGACTGAACAAAGGGACGACGCTGCCGGACCTCGCGATCACCGTCATCCACCGAAGCGACAACAGCGGCACGACCTACAACCTCACCGAGTACCTGAACAGCGTCAGCAGGCAATGGAAGAGTGGTATCGGCAAAGGTGTCGCCGTCAACTGGCCCGCCGGGGTCGGCGCGCGCGGAAGCTCGGGAGTGGCCGCCACACTCAGCCAGACGAACGGCGGCATCACCTACGTCGACGTCGCGTATTCACTCAAGAACCATTTCAAGATCGCGGCAGTCAAGAATCGCGCCGGTGTGTTTCAGCTACCGGGCCTGCGGGCGATCGCAGCAGCAGGCGCAACGATCCTTCGAGTAGCGCCAGGGAACAGCGGCATTTCAATCGTCAACCCGGCGAAGCGTGAGCCGCTCGCCTACCCGATCTGCACCTTCACCTACGTCATCGTTCCCACGAGCACGGCGAAGGCCAAAGAACTGAAGCAGCTCGTTCGCTGGGCGGTCACGAAAGGCCAGGCCTCCGGGCCGAAGCTGCTGTTCTCGCCGCTCCCGAGTGTGGTGCTGAAGGCGTCGATCAAGACACTGAACTCGGTGCACTCATAGAGAACCTGCACTGAACGGTGAGCCCGTGACCCGGACCACCGGTCGCCTCGACCTCGCCGCCGGCCGCCGTGACCACGTGCTTCACGATCGCGAGACCGAGGCCCGTGCCCCTCGAGGCGCGGGCCCGGTCGCTCCGGTAGAACCGCTCGAAGAGCCTGGCCAGCTCGTCCTCCTCCACTCCGCGGCCGTCGTCGGCGGCCGCAAGAACGCCGGCGCGAGCCGAGAGCGTCAGCGTCGAGCCCGGTCCGGCGTACCGAATCGAGTTCTCCGCCAGGTTCTCGGCGACGATCTGCAGCATTCGCCGGCGGAGCGGCAGCTCGACCTCCTCGTCGGCTTCGATTCGGATCGTGACGTCCGCGCGCTCGGCACTGTCGGCGAGCCGATCGCGAACGTCCTCCAGTACCGGCAGCGCCGCCGTCGAGCCGAGGGCGACGACCTCGCGGCCGCTCTCGAGCTCGGAGAGGAAGAGAACGTCGTCGACCAGCTCGCTCATCTCCTCGACCTGCTCCCGAGCCTGGGCAAGCAGTGCGTCGCCGTCGGCGCCCGGAAGCGACGCCGATTCGAGCAACGCGAGGAGTCGCGCGAGCGGCGTGCGCAGCTCGTGGGACACTGCCGCGGTGAAGCCGACCCGCAGCTCCTCGTAGGTCCGTGTCTCTTCCATCAGAGACGAGTATGGCCAAGGTCCTGATCGTCGAGGACGATTCCGTCATCGCGGATGGAATGGCCAAACACCTCGAAGCGGCGGGGTTCGACCCCGTCGTCGTCGGCAAAGGCGACCAGGGGCTCGCCCGGTTGCGCTTCGAGCGCCCGGATGTCTGTGTCCTCGACCTGATGCTCCCCGGCCGTGACGGCTGGAGCATCATCGAGAGCGCCCGGGCGGAAGGGATTCCGACTCCTATCGTCGTGGTCAGCGCCCGAGGCACGGAACACGACCGCGTACATGCGCTCGAGATAGGAGCTGACGACTACCTCGTGAAGCCGTTCTCCATGAACGAGCTCGTCGCTCGCGTGCGTGCAGCGTCCCGGCGCGCACTGCGCCGCGACGATGCGCAGCGAGGCGACCCGATCGAGATCGAGGAGCTGCTCATCGATCCACGCGAGATGCAGGCGTTCGTCGACGGCGAGAGCGCAGGACTCACTCCGACGGAGTTCCGGCTCCTCTATCAACTGGCACTCGAACGCGGGCGTGTCCTCACCCGCGACGAGCTGCTGCAGAAGATCTGGGGTCGCCGTGAGGCCCACCGCGACCGCACGGTCGACGTCTTCGTGCGGCGATTGCGCGACAAGATCGACCGCCGTGCACCCCGCCACACGTTCATCCAGACGCGCTACGGGGTCGGATACCGGCTCGACCCAGTCACGAAGGAGTGAGGGAGGCCACGGTGCGCCGCCCATCCGCCTCATAGACCACGTCGACCGTCTCGTGCCGACGGTAGCTACCCGCGACGCCGAGGAACATCGACAGCCAGCGGAGCGGGCCCAGACGACCCTCCTGGGCAAGCTCGCGGCGGAAGACGAGCTCGTCGCCGAGCCGGTCGAAGTCGCGCCCGGCCTCCTGCCGGACGCCGTTCACGTACACCTCGTAACTATCTCCCACCCCGAGCGGTAGGTGGACGCGCGACCGTTCCTCCACGTCTCATAGGATGCCACCGCCGGTGAGGCGCAAAGCCCTTGTCCTCGTGCTTGCTCTCGGCGCCGCGCTGGCGCTGACGGCCGTCGCCTATGCAGGCAACGGCGGTTTCGCGCCGCCGACGCCCCACTCGCCCAACGCGAAGCGGATCAACGACTCGTACGTCTGGATCTCGATCTTCACCGGTGCGATCTTCGTGCTCGTCGAGGGCTCGCTCGTCTGGTTCATCTTCAAGTACCGGCGGCGCGGGCGTCCACGCAGTGCGGAAGGACCGCAGATCCACGGCGCCACCCGGCTCGAGCTGATCTGGACGGCGGTGCCCGTTTTGATCCTCGCAACGATCGCGGGGTTCGTCTTCTACAAGCTGCCGGGCATCCAGGACGTGCCGAGCGCCAAGGCCGAGGGCGGTCCGCTCGTCGTCCAGGTGAACGCACATCAGTTCTACTGGCAGTTCACCTATCCCGATGGGCAGATCTCTATCGACGAGCTGCATGCACCGGTGAATCGAACGGTGCGCGTCGACATCACCTCTCAGGACGTCGACCACAGCTGGTGGGTTCCCGAGCTCGGCGGCAAGTTCGACGCGATCCCGGGTCACATGACCCACACGTGGTTCAAAGCCGACCAGGTCGGAACCTATCGCGGGAGATGCGGGGAGTTCTGCGGCGTCTTCCACGCCGCGATGAAGGCCGTCGTCGACGTGCAGTCGCAGGCCGACTACACCGCCTGGCTCGGCACTGCAGGGAGCGCACTCGGACGCGGCGAGTGGCAGGGCTCGTGCGCGAAGTGCCACGGGCTTCAGGGGCAGGGCGGCTTCGGCCCGAATATCTCGACCAACGCTCTGCTCACGCAGGGAGCGGGCCTCGAGCAGCTGATCCGGCAAGGGAGAAACGAGATGCCGCCGGTCGCGCACGGCTGGTCCAACGACCAGGTCCAGGCGCTCCTCGCCTACCTGAAGAAGAACGTCTACAAGGGGACGACCAGTGGCCGCTAGGGCGGAGGTAGAGCGGTACCGCCCGGACTGGCGCGAGGGACGCGTCATGAGCTGGATCACGACGACCGACCACAAGCGGATCGGGATCCTCTACATCTGCACGTCACTCGTCTTCTTCGCAGCGGGCGGGATCCTCGCACTCCTCATGCGCGCACAGCTCGCGCAGGCGAACGAGCACTTCATCACGAAGCAGAGCTACAACGAGCTCTTCACGATCCACGGGACGACGATGATCTTTCTCGTCGTCGTTCCGATCTTTGCCGGGTTCGCGAACTTCCTGGTGCCGCTGATGATCGGGGCGCGCGACGTCGCCTTCCCGCGCCTCAATGCACTGTCGTACTGGCTCTTCCTCTTTGGCGGCATCGTCCTCTACCTCAGCTTCTTCGCCAAGTACGGCGCGTCGCGGTCCGGCTGGTACGCCTATCCGCCGCTCTCCGCCAACATGTTCTCGCTCGGCCACGGCCAGGATCTCTGGATCCTGTCGCTGCACTTGCTGTCGCTCGGGTCTCTCATCGGTGCGATCAACTTCCTCGCCACGATCCACAACATGCGCGCGCCCGGAATGAGCTGGATGCGGATCCCGCTATTCGTGTGGTCGATCGAGATCTACTCGGCGCTGCTCGTCCTGGTGCTGCCGGTCCTCTCGGTCGGGCTCACCTTGCTCTTGCTCGACCGGCAGGCCGGCACACACTTCTTCGAGCCGCAGGGCGGGGGCAACGCCATCCTCTACCAGCACTTCTTCTGGTTCTTCGGCCACCCCGAGGTCTACGTCATGATCCTGCCCGCCATGGGGATCATCTCCGAGGTGATCCCGGTGTTCTCGCGCAAGCCGATCTTCGGGTACAAGGCGATCGCGTTCTCGACCGTGGCGATCGGGTTCTACTCGATGCTCGTCTGGGCCCACCACATGTTCAGCGTCGGGCTGCCGAACTTCCTGAACGTCTTCTTCATGCTCTCGTCGATGGTGATCGCCGTGCCGACGGGCGTGAAGATCTTCAACTGGCTCGCGACGACCTGGCGCGGCAACCTCATCTTCGACACGGCCATGCTCTGGGCTCTCGGCTTCATCGCTGTGTTCACGATCGGCGGCCTCTCGGGGATCTTCCTCGCCGCTTTCCCCGTGGACTGGCAGGTCACGGACACGTACTACGTCGTCGCGCACATGCACTACGTCCTCTTCGGTGGCTCGGTGTTCGGAATCTTCGCCGGCCTCTACTACTGGTGGCCCAAGATCTTCGGACGCATGCTCGACGAACGCTTGGGGAAGGCCCACTTCTGGCTCGTGTTCCTCGGCTTCAACCTGACCTTTTTCCCGCAGCACCTGCTCGGGCTCCTCGGCATGCCGCGACGCGTCTACACGTACTCCGAGCACGGCCTCTGGCAGACCTACAACCTGATTTCGTCGATCGGCTCGGGCGTCATGGCGATCGCCCTGCTCGTGTTCGTCGTCAACGTCGTCCAGACGTCGCGCAAGGGCCCGCGAGCTGTGAACGACCCCTGGCTCGCGGACACGCTGGAGTGGTACACAACCTCGCCGCCGCCGCCGCACAACTTCGACCACCTGCCCTACATCACGAGCGCGCGGCCGCTCCGCGACCTGCGGCGGCGCTTGGCGGAGACCCGTGGCTAGGCCCGGGCCCTGGCTCCGCCTGACGGCGGTCTTCGCTGGGCTCGCGACGCTGCTCGCCGTGGTCAGCGGCGCGGCATCGCTGGGCGCGGCGCATCGGGTGCTCGCAGCGCTCGCCCTGCCACCGCTCCTCGCACTGGTCCTCGCGTCCGTCCTGGTTCACCGGCGGCTGCTCGTGCCTTCCGTGAGCGCGCTCGTCCTCTTCGGCATCGCTGCGCTGGTAACCGCGCCGGGCCTGCACCTCGCCCTTTCCGCGGTCGCCTTCTCGGCGACGCTCCTACTCGCTGCTTCCACGTATCGCGGTCAGCCCGCGCCTCGGGCCTCATGGCGCGACTACGTGACGCTCACGAAACCGCGCATCATGTCACTGCTGCTCATCACTGGCCTCTGCGCGATGTTCGTCGGAGCTCAGGGCGCTCCGCGAGCCTGGCTCGTGATCGTGACGATGAGCGGTCTAGCGCTCGCGTGCGGCGGTGCGTCCGCACTGAACCACGTTCTCGACCGCGACATCGACAAGCTGATGGGGAAGCGAACCCGCGCGCGCCCGGTGGCCGCGGAGCGCATGCCCGCGTCCCGCGCCCTGGAGTTCGGCCTCACACTCTCGGCGTTCAGCTTCGTGCTGCTGGCGTCGCTCGTGAACGTCCTCGCCGCTGTGCTCGCACTCGTCGGCAACCTCTTCTACGTGCTCGTGTACACGCGCTGGCTCAAGCGGACGACGCCGCAGAACATCGTCATCGGCGGCGCTGCAGGAGCAGTCCCGCCGCTCGTCGGCTGGGCGGCCGTGACCGGAAACCTCACGCTGCCGGCCCTGTGGCTGTTCCTGATCGTGTTCTTCTGGACGCCCCCGCACTTCTGGGCGCTTGCGCTGCTGATCCGGCGCGACTACGAAGCCGCACGCATTCCGATGCTGCCCGTCGTGCGTGGCGCACGCGAGACGACGCGGCAGATCGTCCTCTACTCATTGGTTCTGGTGGCCGTCACGGTCGTGCCTTTCGTCTGGGGGACGGTCGGCTTCGTCTATCTCGGTGCCGCTCTGGCGCTCGGCGCGGCTTTCCTCCTCCTGGCCGTAAGGCTCCGGCGCCAGACGACTCCGCGGCAGGCGTCCTTGCTCTTCCACTTCTCTCTCCTCTACCTGGCTCTGCTCTTTGCAGCGATGGCGGTCGATCCGCTCCTGTAGATGCCTGAGCCGATGACACCCGTCGAGCCGAGCGCCGAGGTCGCGAAGAGGAACATCGCGCTCGGCGTGTCGCTGCTCGGGCTCGCGATCCTCGTTGCAGCCGGGGCGATCGTCGTGGCGCTCGTGTACCTCCAATACGACTGAGCCGAGAGCTAAAGGAATCCCGGGCCCAAGCCGATCTGGCCTGTGATGACGCGTTCGTCTCGGTTCCTGCTGCCCTTTGCCCTGATCGCCCTGGCCAGCTCGTTGGCCGTCGCCGTGCCGCGGGCCGCGGCCGTCGACCCGTATCCCACCTCAGGGGTCGCAACGCTCTCGAGCGATCACTTCCAGATCCACTACAGCCGCGACGTCGCGCCCTGTCCCACTGCAGCGATCAGCCAGGAGCAGGCCGGCGAGGTCCTGGGCATGGCGGAGCGCGCATACGCCCTCTACAGCGGCTGGGGCTACACCGCGCCGGGCGCCCCCGTCGACATCTCCGTCGATGACTTTTCGATCGACTGCTTTGCCCACGGCGCCATCCCGCTCGGCACGCCGATGCCGCACGGCCGCTGGGACGCGATCATCACGCCGGTCGGGTCGGATGAAATTCACCTCAGCGCAGCCACCGGCCTCGCGTATCACGTCATCGCGCACGAGGTCTTCCACGTGTTCGAGGACGCTGTGGCGGCAGGGGCCCAACAGTGGCTGACGGAAGGGTTGGCCGAATGGGCGTCGGTACGGGCGAATGCAGCTGCAGGCGGCCTCGAGCAGAACCCTGACCGCACGATGGACTGTGTCGGCTCGGAATGCGGTGACAGCGAGTTCGATCGCAACGGCTATCCCGGCTGGATGCTCTTCGAGTATCTGGCGGAGCGCTTTGGCGATGCCAAAGTCAAATCAGTCCTCGACGCGGCTGCCGCGAACCCCGGCTGGACCGGGACGCAGGCGCTCTCGAGCGTCGTCCAGCCGCTCGGTCCTGCACTCGGCAAGTTCTTCGAGGATTACACGACCGCCCGCCTGACGGGGAGCTTCACCTCCACGGCGCTCGCCGGTGTGCTTCCGCAGACACAAGCCTCGATCGTGATCGGCTCCTCGAGCGGGGCGGTCTCCCCCGTAACGCTCGCGGTCAACCATCTAGCGGTCCGTTATGTCGACGTCGCCCACGGGCTCGACACAGATACGGGCCCGTGCTACTCGGCCTCGCTCGCCCTCAAGGTTGCTCTCCCGCCCCTCGTCGCGTCGACGCCCTACTACTACGCCAACACCAAGGGGGCGGTGGCCCAGGCCTTCTCTGTCTCCGGGACCACCGCGTCGCTGACGGTTCCGTGGAACACCTGTGGCGCCAGCCCGCATGCATATGTGTCTCTGCCGAACGAGACGAACGACGTGGTCCCGCCCGCCCTCGACGGCCGCGAGTTCACGGTCTCCGGCACTGTCACGGTCGACAAGTCCAAGCCGGCGGCCGCAAGCGAGGCGCCCGCAGGTGTCAAAGTCATCGGCCCGGTCGTTCAGGCGCCGACGACCGACCCGGCACCCGATCTCACGCTGCATGCGCCGGAGCTCATCCGTGTCTCCGCGAAGACGAGACTCCTGCGCTTCGTCGTCTTTTCGAGCGGCGACGGAACGCTGAAGGCGACACTCGGCTCGACCTGGCTCGGCTCGGCCGGCCTGCACGCCGGCAACAACGACGTGCGCTTCATCCTGCCGACGCAACTGCTCAAGACCCTGCGCAAGACGAACACGCCCGACAACGTCCTCATGCTCACGAGCTACTCGCCCGGCGGCACCCAGGGCGCAAGCGTCACCCGCCGCGTGGCGGTGCAGCTCGTCAAGAAGACGACGAAGCCGAAGCGCCGGCGGTAGCCAGTAAGGTCGCCCACGTGGCGGCCGACGGGATCTTTCTCGCAATCCCGGAGGAGCCTCGCGCAGGCATCCGGCTTGGGGTCAAGGACCTGCTCGACACGGCAGGGCTGACGACGACGTACGGCTCGGCGGTGTTCGCCGAACACGTGCCGTCCACCACCGCGGAATCCGTGCACCTCGCAGAGTCCGGCGGGTACACGAACGTCGGCAAGACGAATCTGCACGAGTTCGCGTACGGCGTCACGTCGGAGAACCCGCACTTCGGCACTGTCCCGAACCCTGTCGCACCGGGACGGATCGCCGGCGGCTCGTCGGGAGGCTCGGCTGCGGCGCTCGCGGCCGGGCTCGCCGACGCGGCCCTGGGAACCGACTCCGGCGGCTCGATCCGCATCCCCGCCGCCTGCTGCGGCGTCGTCGGCTTCAAGCCGACGTACGGGCTCGTCTCGATCGACGGCTGTTTTCCGCTCGCCCCCAGCTTCGACCATCTGGGGCCGATGGCGCGAACGGTTGAGGAATGTGCGGCGCTACTCGAGGTCATCGCTCCGGGCTTTGCGGCGGCGGAGCTCACTTCGCTCGAAGAGATCGCGGCCGGGACAGCGTGGGTCGACGAGGCCGACCCCCTGGTCTCCCGGCGCGTGCGCGAGTCGGTCGCCCATTTCCCCCGCAGCCAATCGATCGCATGGCCGAGACCTGAGATCGGCGCTCTCTTCATGCGCGAAGTCGCGGATGTCCATCGCGAGCTCTACGCGGAGAACGGCGAGCTCTACGGCGAGGGGATTGCGGTCAAGATCGAACGCTGCCTGGCGGTGTCCGATGCGGAAGCCACGCAAGCCGAGCAGGCGCGAGGCGGGTATCGCGAGCGCTGCCTGGAGCTCTTCGACGGGCTCGACCTGCTGCTCACGCCGACCTTGCAATGTGTCGCGCCACCTACGGGCGTTGGCGACCTCGCCCTGCGCGAGCGGCTGATCGCCAACACCCTTCCGTTCAACACACTCGGCTGGCCGGCGCTCGCCCTGCCGTGCGGACCAGCAGAGGACGGTCTTCCAGCGTCGGTGCAGCTGGTGGGAAGACCGGGCGCTGACGCGCTCGTTCTGGCGGCCGGCGGCCGTCTGGCATCCCTCATTCGAGGGACAGCCGAACGGGGGAGGCTGCCGACAACCACATAGGAACGATGCTGCGTGCTCCTCTCCTTGCCGCCGTCTGTCTCGGCTTGCTTCTACTCGCTCCTGCGGCGGAGGCAGCGAAGCCTGTCCGAGGCGCCGCCCCGGCGAGCTTGCACGGCTTCTTGCTGCGTGCCGACGAGCCGGCAGGCAACTCCTTCCCGCGCACACCGTCCTTTGCGTGGAATCCCGTCCCCGGCGCGACTCGCTACCAGTTTCAACTCGCAACGAGCTCGAGCTTCCGGGAAAGCGGGCTCGTCTACTCGACGAGCGGACTGACCACCCCGGTCGTCGCACCCACCGTCATGCTGCCCTGGATCACGGGCAACCCGCACGCACTGTTCGCGCGCGTACGCGGGATCACGGCATCCGCGACGACTGCGTGGAGCGCTCCGTTCGGCTTCGACATGGAGCCGGGCCCGGCGCCGAAGCCGCTGCCGAGCGAACCGGGGCTGCTGCGCTGGTCGCCGACCGAGGGCGCCGACGGCTACCAGGTTTGGTTCATCGACATCAACAACCCGACGCCGAAGATGGAAACCGTCTTCACGAACGTCCTGGACGAGCGCGAGTTCTACACATTCCACCGCACAGCGAGCTGGACGAACACGGTGCGCTGGCGGATTCGGGCACTCCGCACCGACCGTACCGACGACAACCTGCAGACCCGTCAGAACGGCCTGCCTGCAGTCGGCTACGGCCCATGGAGCCCCGTCTACAGCTCGACGAACCCTGCGTACTCCGGCGGGCCGATCACGCTCGGGCACACCGTTTCCGACGTCGTGTCGAACGGGGACCCGTCCTCGCCCGCGCATCGCCTCATGCCGGCATTCACCTTCAGCGGCGACCAGGCGATCAACGGCACGAGTGCTGAGCTCTTCCGCGTCTACGTCTTCACCGACCGGCAATGCCTCAACCGCGTGTTCACGAGCGCGGTATTCGGCGGTCCCGCCTACGCTCCGCGGCCATTCGGGCCGCTTGCGCTGCCGGCCGTCCCCGCAGCTCTTCCGATCGCACGGTCCTCGTACCTCAGCGACGGCTCCGAGCCGACGGGTTACACCTTCGACGGCTTGAAGGTGAAGCCGTCCGAGCTCGCGGCGCCTGCAACTCCCACGACCGCGGCCCCCTCGGACTCGGACTCGAATCCTGGGTCGAGCACGCCATCTCCTGCAGGCCCGACGCAGATCCAGATCGGGAGCGGCGTCCTCGGCGCTCCGGTCGACCTGTGGGACACGGACTGGCCGAGCAGCGGCTACTACTGGACTGTGATCCCCGTTGCGGCGGTCTCACCCGGCGCGATCAGCACCAGCACGTCCTCCGCAGCCGCGATCGGCAGCTCGACCGTGAACGTCGTGAGCGGAGTCGGTTTCTCGAGCGGCGACACCGTGCTGCTCGGAGGCAAGGGAAACCAGGAGGCAGTCACCGTCGTGACCGTCAGCGGCACGACGCTTTCGCTCGCAGGAACGTTCAAGTTCGCGCACGGCGTCGGCGAGCCGATCATCCGCACCGGAGGCAATCTCCAGTACCAGGATCTCGAGTTGCCCCAGGACGTCTGCGCTGCCCCATACAACCGAGTCGCCCGCTTCGGCAAGAACAGTGAGCCTTCGCTCACCGCCGCGGGAGAGCTGTTCGCCTCCGGTCTGTCGACGCAAGGAAAGCTGACGGCCGGGCGCTCGAACCAGGCGTTCTACGGTGCCCCACTGGTCGCCTGGACGCCCGCGCTCGGCGCATCCGTCTACGAGGTGCAGTGGAGCAAGACGCGGTATCCGTTCAAGCCCGAGCCGAACCCCAAGAACTCAAACGCGCTCGGCACGCTCACGCTCGGAACCTCGACCGTCCTCCCGCTCAAGCCGGGCACGTGGTACTACCGTGTGCGCGGGTTCAACTACGCCCTGCCGACGGGAGCCCAGCAGATGTCCTGGTCGGACCCCGCCAAAATCGTGGTGGCGAAGCCCAGGTTCCGAGTTGTAGGCGGGGGCAAGTAACTCGGCTCCGCGCGAAGCTTCGCTTTCGCTTGGCCGCTCCGCACGAAAGCTTCGCTTTCGCTTGGCTTTAGATACGGCGCTTCGCGCTGAACGTGCGCGGGCTGAGCCCGCGCACTTCTATTGGTGTGTTGCCCGGCGATCGTCGTCAACCGTCCGGGCGCGGGCGCTGACGCGGCCGCGCCCAGATCAGTACGCCTCCGGCTAAGCCCGGCTCCGCCTGGTCTTACCCTCCGGCCTTCAGCGTCGTTTCGTGCGGCGGATAGCTACTGAATGATCTTGAGAATCCTACGACCAAGGCGCTCTACCGGCTTCGGCAGAAGCTTGCGCTGCTTCTTCAGCACGGACGAGCCGAGCCAGAACGCTGTCTTGACGCCGAGCACGTAGCGGTTGCGGGCACGATCGGTGAGCGAGTTCCGCCCCACTTTCCGCGCGACGGTCGTCGAGCCGACGACGAATTTCGCGTCCTTGAATCGGTTCGACCGGTAGATCGCCTGTCCCACGACCTTGCGCGGCCCGGAAGTCCAGGTCGTGTCGTGAAAGGCAACCCATCCTGCTTCGACGACCTTCGGGACCCATTTCTCGAAGTCCTCGAGCACCAGGTCGTACTCATGCGACCCGTCGACAAAGAGCAGCTCGATCTGTTCGTGGAAGTCCTCCGCAGCAGGCTGTGAAAGAGATGCGATCGGCTTGACGAGATCCGTGATGCCTGCGCGGTCGAGGTTCGCCTTGAAGTCGCCGAAGCGATAGTCGGCGTGAGGATCGATCGCGTAGACGGGAACAGACGCGCCGGCCAGCGACCCGCGTCCTAGGCAGATCGTCGACTTGCCCTTCCAGGAGCCGATCTCGACAATCACGCCTCTTCCGGTACACGCGCGCGCGAGATCGTAGAGCGCCTCGCCTTCCTCGTCGGTCAGCCAGCCGGGAACGTCCGCGATGAGCGGTTTGACGTGCACCGTGAAGTCGTTCATCTCGCGGCGGAGCGTACGGCTTCTTCGTAGATCCGGTCGCGCTCGAACCGGTCGAGCTCCTCGGAGAGCAGATCCGAGGGAAGCGGCGGATCGCCCGGCGGGAAGGGTGCCGGCTCCCCGTCGATCTCGACTCCCTCCAGGCGGTCGGCGGGCTCGTGCTCCAGCGCGACGTCGCGGCCGAGGCGCGACCGCAACCAGCCTGCGAGCAGCTGCGCCTGCGCGGCTGTCCCCTTCACCTTGATCCGCTCGACGTTCGCGATTCCGGGCCAGAGTGATGCGAGCTCCTTGCGCCAGCGGCTCGTCCGCGCCCATGCGATGTCCGAGACGGCGACGCGGTCGAACACTTCGGCAAGCCGCGCATATGAACCGGGTAGATCGGCCCACTCCGTGCTGTCGACGATCAGGCGGTCGACCACGTCGACGAGACTCTCGAACTCGTCGCTGCCGAAGGAGGGCACTCCCCGCCAGCGCAGGAAGACCGGCAGATCCGGCAGGAAGAGGGGCTGGACGACGCTCGCAGGCGCCGACGCGCGTCTCCCTTTCAGATGGATCCGGATCGTCTCGGCCCAGATCTGGCGGCCCTCGCCCGTGGGAAACACCGAGACGTCGACCTGCGCCTCGAGCCCATCCTCCTGCTCGGGCTCGGGAACGAGGACGATCGTCCGCGAGGGGTGACGCTCCGCGAGCCCGGTCAGGACGTCCTCCGCCGCCTCGACCCATTCCGGCGGGACCCAGGCCGTGTGCGTCATGACGCTCGTGCGCAGGTAGGGCACATCCGACCCCGGTGCGATGCGCAGCGTGGCGACCTCGCGCTCGATCTCCCGGACTGACGTCAGCGCTGTCGCCATGCCCGCCCGTCACGCTCCATCAGCTCGTCGGCCGCCGTCGGCCCCCAGGTTCCGGCCGAGTAGTTGGGGAACGCCGGGCGATCGCGCGCCCAGGCGGCCACGATCGCGTCGACGAGTGACCACTGCTCCTCCACCTCGTCGATCCGCGTGAACAGCGTCGCGTCGCCGAGCATCGCGTCGAGGATCAGGCGCTCGTACGCCTCGGGCAAACCCGTCCGGAAGGCACCGCCGTAGAGAAAGTCCATGTGCACGGTGCGGATCGTCATGCCCTGCCCGGGAACCTTGACGCCGATCGCCAGCGACACGCCTTCGTCGGGCTGCACGTGCACGATCAGGACGTTCGGCTTCAGACGTTCGGCGGAGAGCTCCTCGAACGGCGGGTGAGGTGCACGCTTGAACTGAATCGCGATCGTCGTCTCGCGTCTCGCAAGCCGCTTGCCGGTTCGGAGGTAGAAGGGCGTGTCGGCCCAGCGCCAGTTGTCCACGTAGAGCTTCGCCGCGACATAGGTCTCGGTCATCGAGTTCGGATCGACGTCCTGCTCTTCGCGATAGCCGGGGACCTCTTCGCCCTCGACGTAGCCGCGCCCGTACTGCCCGCGCACCACTGACTTCGGCCCCGGCGTGTGCATCGCGCGCAGCACCTTGACCTTCTCGTTACGCACCGAGTCGGCGGTGAAGTCGATCGGTGGCTCCATCGCGGTGATCGCGACGAGCTGCAACATGTGATTCTGGAAGATGTCGCGAACCGCGCCCGCCTGCTCGTAGTAGCCCGCACGGCCCTCGATGCCCAACGTCTCGGCGACGGTGATCTGAATGTGGTCGACGAACTGCCTGTTCCAGATCGGCTCGAAGATTCCGTTCGCAAAGCGGAGAGCGAGCATGTTCTGCACCGTCTCCTTGCCGAGGTAGTGGTCGATGCGGAAGACCTCTCGCTCCTCGAAGAACTCCTCGATCGTCTTCTGCAACTGGCGTGCGGACGCGAGATCGCGGCCGAACGGCTTCTCGATGATGAGGCGTGCCCAGCCCTGCGCAGAACGCCGCTTGCCGACGGCTCGGACAACCGTCTCGAAGGCCCCGGGCGGCGTGGCGAGGTAGTAGACACGGTTGCCTCCCGTCCCGCGCTCTTCGTCCAGTTCGGTGAGCGTCTCGGTGAGCCGGTCCTCGCGCTCGTCGTCGGCGAAGTCCATCGCGACGTAGCGCATGCCGCTCGCCAGCAGCTCCCAGACGCGCGAATGAGCCTGCACCGCCTCTTTCATCCGGTCGCGGAACTCGTCGTCGGTCTCCTCGGTGCGTGAGATGCCGACAACCGCAAAGTGCTCGGGCAGCAAGCGACGGTACGCGAGCGAGTAGAGCGCAGGGAAGAGCTTCCGCTTCGTCAGGTCGCCGGACGCACCGAAGATGACGAGGATGCAGTCGTCCGGTGCGCGCCGGATCTGCAGCCCTTCGAGCAGCGGATTTTCTTGCGCGATCGCCATGGCTACCGAGGGTCCGGGCCTGCCTTCGCGCGCTCGACGGCCTTGACGGCATGGCCGCCGAACTGGTTCCGCAGAGCGGCGGCGACCTTGGCAGAGAACTTGATGTCGTCCCGCGATGCGAAGCGTGCAAAAAGCGACGCCGCGATGACGGGCGCAGGCACGTTCTCGTTGAGCGCCTCGTTGATCGTCCAGCGGCCCTCACCCGAGTCCTCGACGTACGGGGCGATGTCCTCGAGCTTCGCGCCGTGCGTCTCGAACGCCGCGTGCAGAAGCTCGAGCAGCCACGAGCGGACGACCGAGCCGTTGCGCCAGATGCCGGAGATCTCGTGCGCATCGAGGTCGAACTCGGAATGCTCCATGATCTCGAAGCCCTCCGCGTACGACTGCATGAGGCCGTACTCGATCCCGTTGT
>VAXG01000164.1 GCA_005883355.1 Actinomycetota bacterium
AGGGCGTCGACCGGCGCCTCAGTCACGCCGCCGACTGTACTGCACATGGCAGGATCGATCGATGCGCATCGCGACCGTTCGGATGGACGACGGGCCGAAGCTTGCGGTCGAGGTGGACGGCGATTATCGGCGCCTCGACTTCGACCTCGACCTCCCCTCGCTCGTTCGGGCCGGCGTCGATCCGCGGCGTCTCGCCGTCGGGGATTCTGTCGCGGGCAAGCTCGACGCGCCGCTCCAGCCGGGAAAGATCGTCGCGATCGGACTCAACTACCGCGATCACATCCGCGAGTCGAAGCTGTCGCAACCGGAGCAGCCGCTCGTCTTCGCGAAGTTCACGTCGAGCGTCACGGGGCCGAACGATCCGATCGTCGTGGACGTCGAGCTGACGACGCAAGTCGACTGGGAGGTCGAGCTCGGCGTGATCGTCGGGCGCCGCATGCGAAACGTCGCGGTTGGCGCGGCGCTCGACTACGTGTTCGGCTACACGGTCGGCAACGACGTCTCGGCGCGTGACGTGCAGTTCTCCGAGAGTCAATGGACGCGCGGCAAGAGCTTCGACACGTTTTGCCCGATCGGGCCCGCCGTCGTGACACCCGATGAGATTCCGGACCTCAGGCGCTCGCGCTCCGAACGCGGGTGAATGGCACGTTGATGCAGGACTCCTCGACTGCGGAGATGCTCTTCGGCGTCGCCGAGCCGCTCGCGTTCTGCTCTCGCAACTTCACGCTCGAGGCGGGCGACCTGATGCTGACCGGCACGCCCTGGGGCTGCGGTTACTTCATGGACCCGCCCCGCACGCTCGAGATCGGCCACGTCGTGGAGTGCGAGGTCGAACGCGTCGGCGTGCTGCGCAACACCGTCGCCGTGGCTTAACGGACGATTCGAGGGTCGGTGAAGACGTCGAGGCCGTCGCGGCTCGTCGTGGAGAACTCGGAGACGATCGCGCCCTCGTCGCCCGCCTCGAACCGGTGGAGCGTGTTCGGCGGGATCGTGTATTGCTCGCCTGGCCCTAGCAGGATGTCGCCTGTACCCGCGACGTGCAGGTGCACCGTGCCGCGGCGGACTCGGAACGTCTCCTCCTTGCCCGGCTGACCCGCGAACGGAGGGTGCCGGTGCTCCGGACAAAGCTGGTGCGGGAATAGCACGAGCTCTTTTGCGCAGACGCGATCGGTGTTCACGTAGACGACGATCTGTAGTCCGATTTCGTCGAGCCGACCCAGACCGAAGTCCGCGATCTCGATCGTCTCGCGCTCGTGCGGCGTCAACACGATGCCGGCCTCTTCGAGCATGGCCGCCGCTCGCTCGCGCGCCTCTGCCTCGGTCACGGCGTCGGCTGATCCTCGTTCACGACTCGTCTGCTCCACATGCCCGGGATACTAGGCTCCGCACAAGCAGTGGAGCCTCAAGTGTCTCAGGAGGGCGCGATATGAAGACCTCGCTCGGAATCTGGGCGTTCGGTTCGATGGCTACGAGGTTCGTCCCGGCCGGCTACAAGCCCGAGCTCGCGAACGAGACGACCGTCGACCGCGTTCGCCGAGCGGTCGAGGGCCTCGGCGACCTGATCGACGGCTACGAGTTTCACTACCCACAGGAGCTGTCTCCCGACAACCTCGACGAGGTGCGGGCGGCCCTGGACGGTCATGACATCTACGCGGTCGCGACAGGCCTCCACCTCGACCCGCGCTTCGGCCGCGGCGGGCTCGTGTCGCCTGACGACGCGACGCGCGCGGAGGCCGTGAAGCGAACGCTCGACGCGGTCGACTTTGCCGGGGAGCTCGGGGCGCCCTTCATCATCTGGCCCGGGATCGAAGGCTACAACTACCCGTTTCAGAGCCCGTACGGCGAGTCGTGGCGGTGGCTGATCGAGGGTGTCGGAGCGGCGGCCGAGCGAGCGGCGAAACACGGCATCAAGATCTTCCTCGAGCACAAGAACTCGGAGCCGGCGATGAAGATCCTCATGCGCAACGTCGGCATGACGCTCCACGTGATCCACAAGCTGCGTGCAGCGGGAATCGACAACGTGCAGGTAAACATGGACTGGCAGCACCTGATCATGAACGGCGAGAGCCTCGCGGAGAACGCGGCGCTGCTCGCCGACGAAGGACTACTCGGGCACCAGCACGCGAACGACGGTTGGGGCACGTTCGACGACGACAACATGGTCGGCACGATCCGCTTCATGGAAACGCTCGAGCTCGCCGTCGAGCTCCGCCGTGCCGGCTACGGCGAGAACGGCGAACGGCTCGGCTTCGATCTGTACCCCTATACGGAGGATGCAGTGGCGGCCGTGCGGCGCAGCGTGCTCCAGTGGCGCTTCATCGACTCCGCCGCGTCGCGGATCGACGACGCCGCGCTGCGAGCGGCGCAGAGGCAAAAGGACGCCGTCGCCGCGTACGAGCTCGTCTACGCGGCGCTCGGCGGGTGACGCAGCTCGTCGGTCTCGACGTCGGCACGACCGGTGTCAAGGCACTCGCGCTTTCGCCAGAAGGTGATGTGCTAGCCCGGGCCGAGGAGAGCTACGACCTCTCGACACCGCACCCGGGGTGGGCCGAACAGGATCCGGAAGACTGGTGGCGGGCAGCCGAGCGGGCGCTGGCCGCGATCGGGGGCCAACCGATCGCGATCGGTCTCTCCGGTCAGATGCACGGTCTCGTCGTTCTCGACGATCGAGATCGTGTGCTGCGGCCGGCGATCCTGTGGAACGACCAGCGGACGGAAGCCGAGTGCGTCGAGATCGAGGAGCGAGTGGGGCTCACACGGCTGATCCAGCTGACCGGGAACCGTGCGCTCACGGGCTTCACGGCCCCTAAGCTGCTGTGGTTGCGGCGGCACGAGCCGGACACGTACGCGCGGATCGCACACGTGCTGCTGCCGAAGGACTACGTCCGCCTGCGTCTCACCGGCGAGCACGCGATCGACGTCGCTGACGCGTCGGGAACGCTCCTGTTCGACGTCGCTGGGCGGCGCTGGAGCCAGGAGATGCTCGCTGCACTCGAGCTCGACCCCGCCTGCCTGCCGCGAGCGCTCGAGTCGCCGGAGGTCTCAGGCGAGACGGCCGCCGGCATTCCGGTCGCCGCCGGTGCCGGCGATCAGGCAGCGGCGGCGCTCGGCGTCGGCGTCGACCGGCCAGGACCGGTCTCGGTGGTACTCGGTACGTCAGGCGTCGTGTTTGCGGCACTACCGGCCTTCGCCGCCGATCCGCAAGCGCGCGTGCACGCGTTCTGCCACGCCGTTCCGGGCGGCTGGCACGCGATGGGAGTCATGTTGTCCGCGGCCGGCTCCCTGCGCTGGTTGCGCGAGGCTCTCGGGACCGGGAGCGGGTATGACGAGCTGACCGCGGCAGCCCGTGAATGGGCGCCCGGTACCGAGGGGCTGACCTTCCTCCCGTACCTCACCGGGGAGCGGACGCCCCACGCGGACCCGCGCGCCCGGGCCGCTTTCGCCGGGCTCATGCTCCGCCACGACCGCGGGGCGCTCGTCCGCTCGGTCATGGAGGGTGTCGCCTACGGGCTGCGCGACTCGCTCGAGCTCCTGCGCGAGCTCGGGGTCGACCCGCGTGCCGGCCACGTCTCCGGTGGT
>VAXG01000165.1 GCA_005883355.1 Actinomycetota bacterium
CCGATCCCGACGCCCGTCACATTGGGGAGGGCGAGCAGCTCGGCCTCGTGGCGGGTCTTCGCCTCGGCGATCGCGATCTCTTCCATCGGCCTCCCTTCTGCGGTTGCTGGACCGGACGAGGCCTCTTTTGGGGGAGCTCGCGACCGCTGGCGCAGACTTCCACGCGCAATGACGGGTGGCGAAGTTGGCCCGAATTCTTGCTTCGCGGGCGCGAAGCGCCGCAGCAACGTTCTCGAGCTCCCGAGCGAGCTCAGGACACTCCCTTCGTTGCTTTCGGCTGCCTGCTTCCCCGTCAAGGCGATCCATAACATCAACAGTTCGCAAAGAGCGACCCTTTCTGCGCACACGGTCGCTGGCGGTGCTCTCCGCCGCGCCGACTCCACCGCTCGCCCGCCCGTCCGTCGCCCTTGGCGGAAATGCGACAAAGACCGAGCACTTCACACCGTTGAACGACTCTTCCTCTCAGTCGGGTGGTCAGCGTCTGCCTATATGGGGTCGGTCCCAACGGGCCTCCGCCCGGCAGCTCTAGCTCAGGCGTCGTCGCCGACGCCATCGCGCCAGTGCCGAGAAGCTCGATCGCTCAGAATTCGCCCTTGACTGCCCAGAGAAAGGCAGAGGTCATTCGCCTGCGGCCGCGGCCGGCTTCGACGAGCTGGCGCAGCTTGGTGGTTAGTCGTGTATCTCGCGCTCGCGATGCAGCGGCCATTGCTGCTCGAGGGTGAGGCGGGCGTCGGCAAGACGGAGGTCGGAAAGACGCTCGCGCGGCTGCTCGGCGGAGAGCTGATCCGGCTCCAGTGCTACGAGGGCATCGACTCCGCGCAGGCGCTCTACGAGTGGGACTACGCGAAGCAGCTTCTGTACACGCGCGCCTTACTGGCAGGCGAGGTGCGGGCGTGAGCTGTTGCGGACGAAGAGCTTCGCCGAGCTGAGCAAGGATGAGCTCGCCGACCTCGCGGAGCTGATGAAGCGACTGCAGCTGAACGTCCCGAGCCGCCGAACCCGTCGCCGGGAGCCCGCGCGGAAAGGAAGTCCAGACCTGCGCCGCACGCTTCGCCGCTCGTTCCGCACGGGTGGCGAGCCCGTCGAGGGTGCCTGGCGGACTCGCCGGCGTCGCCGCCGGCGGCTGGTGCTCCTCCTTGACGTCTCGGGCTCGATGACCGACTACTCGCGCGCGCTCGTCCTGTTCGCGCGCGCTGCGCTGCAAGCGGACGCTCGCTGGGACCGTTCTGCTTCGGCACGCGTCTCACCCGCGTGACGAAAGTTCTGTCCGCCGCAGACGCGAAGGAGGCTCTACGCCGCGCGGCCGCCGAAGTCGTCGACTGGAACGGCGGCACCCGGATCGGCGACGCGGTGCGGGCGCTGATGCGCACGAACGTCGTGCGCGGCGCCGTCGTCGTGATCTGCTCGGACGGCCTCGACGTCGGCGAGCCCGAGCTGCTGAGCGCCGAGATGGCGCGACTGTCACGGCTCGCGCACCGCGTCGTGTGGCTCAATCCGTTGAAAGAGGATCCTGCTTACGAGCCGCTTGCCCGCGGCATGAAGGCTGCGCTCCCCCACATCGATGTCTTCCTGAGCGGCCACAACCTCGCCAGCCTCGAGGCCATCGGCGAGGCGCTGTAGCGGCGCGACCGACTCGGCGGACTCGTCCACGAGTACTACCGAGCCGCAGTATAAACCGAACCGCGATTTTGAAACCCCTCACGCTCGACTGCTGGTTGTCGCGACCGGCGCGAGCGCCGGCGTGTGGAGGTGGTCCGGTGAGCGACGGAACGCCGGCGTCGCGCTCACGATCCTGACGGACATCGGAGCGCGTCTCAGACGGGTGGAGCGGCGGCGGGTTCCCGGCCTGTCCTAACACCGGACCGCGGCAGTTTCTGTAAGCCTCCGGCGATCGGTTGGCGTTCTAGGAGGCAGGGTGGTTCTTGCAATCGACCAGGGCAGCAGTGGCACGACGTGCCTCGTTGTCGACGGCGAGTTACGGCCGCGCGGGCGCGGCTTTCGCGCGGTGCGCCAGTACTATCCGCGGCCCGGTTGGGTGGAGCACGATCCCGAGGACATCTGGCAGAGCGTCGTCGCGGCGACGGAGCAGGCGCTCGTCGACGCAAGTGTTCGCGCCGGCGATGTGCAGGCGATTGGGATCACGAACCAGCGCGAGACGACGCTGCTGTGGGACCGCCGATCGGGCGAGCCTGTGCAGCGTGCGATCGTCTGGCAGGACCGGCGTACGGCGGAGCGGTGTCGCGAGCTGCCGAAGGACCTCATCCGGGCGCGCACCGGGCTGGTTCCCGATCCGTACTTCTCGGCAACGAAGCTCGAGTGGCTGCTTCGCGACCGCAGCCCGGACGGGCTCGCGTTCGGCACCGTCGACTCCTGGCTCGTCTGGAAGCTGACGGGCGGCCGCGTTCACGCGACCGACGTGACCAACGCGTCGCGGACGATGCTCCTTCGCCTCGACACGCTCGACTGGGAC
>VAXG01000084.1 GCA_005883355.1 Actinomycetota bacterium
CGCGGAAGCCGGGACGAGATCGGCTCCTCCTGCAGCGCTGTGATTCGACGTGCCGCCGCAGCCCGCGAGCACGAGCGCGAAGAGAGCGAGCAGAACGCCGAGCTTGCGGACTAGCGGATCGTGACTCTGGCTTCGAAGCTGCTCGAGCCGGAGCTCGTGGCGCCGAAGGCAACGAGCGTCCCGAACTTCTCGAGCTTCAGCGTCGTGGACGGCTTCGTCTGAGCCTTTCCCTTCAACGAGGCGAGCGCCTGCAGAATCGGGGCGAGTCGCTGAATATCGGCGTATGCGAGCCATGTGACCTTCGCCGGAACATCGGCCGCGGCAAGCGCATCCTTGAACGGTTGGTCGTCCACGAGGGATGCGCTGCCGGGACTGAATCCCGGGGGTGCGTTCGTGAGCAAGACCTTCTTGCCGTGGCGTTCGACGTGGAGCGGGAGCACCCTCTCAGCTTTCGCGGCGAGAGCGCGGAGAGACGTCGCCGCAGCGGCGGGATCGGCCGGCTGCACCTCGAGCGTGACGACGGGCAGCAGCGTTCCCTGGAGGAGATAGAGCACGCCCTCGCCGCCGAGCGAGCGCAGACCTGCGACGAACGTTGGGATCGAGGCGCGGAGCGCGGGCTCGGCCTGGATCCGGGTGAGCAGCTGGTTCACGTCCTTGAACGAGACCGCGAGGATCGCGCCCGAGGGAACGTCGCGCAGGAGAGCCGGCTGGTACGCCGGCGGCGTCGAGCCGGCGGCGGCTCGCGCCTCGAGACGAAGCGCGTTCTTGTCGACGTTGATCCCGGCAGCGACCCAGCGCGGCGAGCCTGCGACCCTGACGAGCGCGCGCAGCTTCGCGGGCAGCTGTTGCACCCCGGTCGCCGACGCGTACGCCGTGGCAAACCCGGCGTCGCCGAGCTGCGACATCGCACTCTTGAAGTCCAGGTTGTCGGCAAGCGTGCTGCCGGAGCCGGCGGTGCGTACGGCCTGGAAGTTTTCCGCAGAATCAGCGACGACCGACCAGCCGCCGATCTTTTCGACGGTGTAGTGCTCGGTCCCCCGGTCGAACTTCTTCGCGAGCGCGGCCAGCTTCCCGTCGTCGGTCGGCTTCACCAGCGCGACGGCTTCCGGTTTGCCGTTGTCGACGCGGAGCACCGCAAGATTGACGCGGTCGCCGAGCGCGGGCGCGATGTCGTTCTTGTAGTCGACGCCGCCGCCGAGCGGGCCGAAGAGGTCGTCGACGACTTTCCACGACTCCGAGTCGAGATTTGCGTCGGCGCTCACGTAGGCAAGCGCACTTGCAGGAACGAGGCTCGCTGCGTCAGTGCCGGAGGACGTCGAGGTCGCGGCGGTGCTGCTGCCGCAACCGGCTGCGACGAGAACGAGGCCGAGTGCGAGCGCTGCAAGGGCGGCACGCATCGTCTTCATGGTAGCCGTCACTCGTTCGTCGGTTGGCGCCCCATCAGGCTGGCCAGCAGCCCGTCGAGGCTCTCGCCGCTCAGCACGCGGCACACGCCCTCGGTGATCGGAAGCTCGACGCCGACACGATGTGAGAGATCTCTCAAGACGGGCGCGGTCGTCAGGCCTTCGACGACCTGGCCGATCTGCGCCGCGGCCTCGTCTGCGGTCGCGCCGCGAGCGATCAGCTCGCCCGCGCGGCGATTGCGCCCGTAGCCCGAGTAGCACGTGACGTTGAGGTCGCCCATGCCGGCGAGTCCCGAGAACGTCTCGGGCTGACCGCCGCACGCCTCGCCGAGCCGAGCCATCTCGACGAGGCCGCGCGTGATCAGGCTCGCCTTGGCGTTATCGCCCAGACCAAGCCCGTCAACGCCGCCGGCCGCGAGCGCGATCACGTTCTTCGCCGCGGCGCACAGCTCGACCCCCACCAGGTCCTCGTTCACGTAGACGCGGAAGACCATGGAGTTGATCGCCTCCTGCAGGCGTTCCGCGAGCTCGCTGTCCTCGCTCGCGATCACCGTCGCCGACGGCAGGCCCTGCGCAATCTCCTCCGCCATGTTGGGCCCCGAGAGCACCGCGACCGGGCGACCCTGCACGCGCGTCGACAGCCTGTCGCCCGTCGCTGGGTCGAGTCCCTTCGTCAGGATCAGCACCGGCGCGTTGCCCGGCAAAGCCTCCGCGACTTCGGCGAAGGCCCGACTCGGAACCGCCAGCACGATCAGATCCGCCTCCGCAATTGGCGCCTCCCGGATCGTCGTCGCCTTGACTCCCCGCAGGTCCGTCGTCGTCAGGTAGCGAGGGTTGTGACCCGTCTCCTCGATCACGCGCGCCTGGTCGGGGTCGCGACAGGCGAGCGTGACGTCGTGGTCGTGGTCACGCAGCAGGGGCGCGAACGCGGTTCCCCACGACCCACCTCCGACGACGACGACCTTCACGGCGTCATCCTGACGCTCAGCGCGGGACGAAGTCGATCGTGACCGGAACCCCTTCGAGCTCGAAGCGGTCGCGCAACTGGTTCTCGACCCAGTAGCCGTAGTCGCGGGTGACCAGGGTCGGATCGTTGACCGAAAAGCGAAAGCGCGGCGGCCGGGCGGAGACCTGCGCCCCGTAGAGCAGGTTCAGGCTCCGTCCCTCGCGCGACGGAGGCTGGCGCCGCTCGCGGAGCTCGGCGAGGAAGCGGTTGAGCTCGGCCGTCGGCACGCGCGCCGTGTGCTTGTCATAGAGCTTCTCGATCGCGTCGAGCAGCCGCTCGACTCCACGGCCGGTCTTGGCAGAGACAGCGATGTGCGGTGGACGCTGGCGGAGACGCCGTTCCAACTCCGGCCTGATGTCCTCGATGCCGAGGGTCGTCGCGTCCCACTTCGAAAGGACGACGATCGTCGAGTCCTGCGCCTTCCGCGCGATGTCGGCGATGGTGAGATCGTGGTCGACGAGGCCCTCGGAGGTGTCGACGAGCAGAAGCGCGACGTCCGCACGCTCGGCCGCTTCGCGCGCGCGGAGCTCCGAGTAGTACTCGATGCCCTGCCGATGCCGACGCTTGCGGCGGATCCCCGCGGTGTCGACGAAGACGAACGTCCGGTCGCCGCGCTCGAAGACCGTGTCGATCGCATCGCGCGTCGTGCCGGGCAGGTCGGACACGATCACGCGCTCGTCGCCGAGGATCGCGTTCAGCAGCGACGACTTGCCGACGTTCGGGCGGCCGAGGATCGCGACGCGGATCGCATCGTCGGGAGTCTCCACGCGTCCGGTTCCAGGAAGCTGGTCGACGATCACGTCGAGGAGGTCGCCGCTGCCGTGCCCGTGCAGCGCCGAAATCGGCCGCGGTTCGCCGAGGCCGAGGCGGTGGAGGTCGAGCGCAAGGCTCTCCTGCGCGGGGTCGTCGATCTTGTTCGCGATCAGCAGTACGGGTTTGCGCGCGCGGCGAAGGATGTCGGCGACCTCCTCGTCTCCGGGCGTCACTCCCGCGCGCGCATCGACCACGAAAAGCACGAGGTCGGCCTCGCCCACGGCCTGCTTCGCCTGCGCTGCGATGGACTTCGTCATCGGTGATTGGTCGGCGATGTCGACACCGCCCGTGTCGATGAGAAGGAACCGCCTTCCGTTCCACTCGCCGACCAGCTCCTTGCGATCGCGCGTCACGCCCGACGTCTCGTGCACGACGGCCGCGCGTGACCCGGTGAGCCGGTTGATCAACGTCGACTTGCCGACGTTCGGGAACCCGACGATCGCGACCGTTCCGAGCAGTGGCAGCTCCGGCGTTATGTCGGTCACACGGGTGGCGTCGCGATGCGCGGCCGGCCCTGCTCGTGGACCGTGACCAGAAACTCCCAGAGCTTTCGGAGCTCCCGCTGGATGTCGAGCGCAGCCGCTCGGTATCCCTTCGAGTTGCGCGGATGGTGGGCCACGTCGAACGGCTCGCCGAAGGCGATCGAGACAGGGTGGAAGTTGCCGAGGCGCCAGTCCTGCGAGCCGTGAATCGCGCCGCAGACGACGGGCGCGCCTTCCTGGACGGCGATCATGGCAGCGCCGGGCAGGACCGCGCCGGGCTCGCGCTTCTGCCGCGTGCCTTCGGGGAACATCCCGAGCGCATCACCGCGGTGCACGATCTCGCGCATGATGCGCACCGCTTCCCGGTCGGACTCGCCACGGCGCACAGCACTGGTGCCGAACGCACGAATGAGCGGCCCGATGAACGGATTGTCGTGCGCCTCCTGCTTGGCGACGTAGTAGAGCGTGCGCGGCACGTGTGCGCCGATCGCCCACGGGTCGAGCCACGAGAAGTGGTTGAAGCAGAGGACGACCGGGCCGTTCGCGGGGATGCGGTCCTTGCCGTACACGCGCAGCGGCGTGACGAGTCGCACCGCGCCAGCGAAGAGCGGTCGCGTCAAGACCTGAACGATCTGTGTCCTGTTCATCGCCGCGAGGCTGCAAGTCGCTCGTGCACGAGCTGCTCGATCCGGGTCACGACGTCGTCGACCTCGAGCTCGGTCGTGTCGATCCGCTCGGCGTCGGGAGCCGGCTGCATGCGGACCGCGTCGCTCTCGTCGCGGAGGCGGAGATCCGTCGCGAGCGCGTCGCCGCCGATGTCCGGTCGTTCCGCCTGTCGGCGGCGCTCGCGTGTGCCGGAATCGGCGTTGAGGTAGATCTTGACCTCGGCGTCGGGTGCGACGACCGTGCCGATGTCCCGTCCCTCGATCACGACGTCCCCCTGGTGGCCGAGCTCGCGCTGTCGCTCACGCATCACGGCCCGGACGGCAGGGTGCCGGGCCACGGCGGGGACGTTGCGGTCGATGTTCGATCGGCGGATCACCGATGTCACGTCCATCCCGGCGATCGAGACGCGGCCGGCATCGTCGAAGGTCACTGGATTGGCCGCGGCGAGCTGACCCAGCGGCTCGCCGTCGCCGAGCGGGAGGCTGCGTTGCATCGCGAGCCAGGTGAGCGCGCGGTACATCGCGCCGGTGTCGAGGTAGCGGAAGCCGAGCCGCTCGGCGAGTCGCCGCGCGACCGTGCTCTTTCCTGCCCCTGCGGGGCCGTCTATGGCGACAATCATCGTCTCGACACGGAGTGGAGAAGGTCGAAAAACCCGGGGAAGCTTATAGCGACCGCGTCGGCGTCCTCGACCTCGACGCCGTCGCGGGAGATGGCTCCTGCAACGGCCCCGAGCATCGCGATGCGGTGGTCCCCATCCGACGGGATCCGGCCGCCGTTCGGGCGTGCGGGTACACCTCTCACCTCGAAGCCATCGTCGCGGGAGCGGATGCGGACGCCCAGTGTCCGTAGCCCTTCCGTCACGGTTTCGATGCGGTCCGACTCCTTGAGGCGAAGCTCGCCGGCCCCGGTCACCCGGCTGTTCCCGCGCGCGAGGCCTGCGGCCAAGGCGAAGAGCGGCAGCTCGTCGACGAGGCGGGGCACCTCCTCTTCGGTCACGTCCGTCGCGGTCAGCTCGGCCGAGTGCACCTCGAGGTCCCCGATCAGCTCGCCGCCGCCCTTGCGGCGGTTGAAGACGCTGACGCGCGCGCCCATGCGTTCCAGCACGTCCAGCAGGCCGGTACGGCGTGGGTTGAGCCCGATGTCGTGGATCGTCAGCTCCGAACCGGCGAGCAGCGTTGCGGCCACGATGAACGGAGCAGCGGCGGAGAAGTCTCCCGGCACCGTGATGTCGGGCAGACAGAGGCGTCCTGCCGGCTCGAGCGAGACGGAATTGGGGCGCCGTCGGACGCGCACTCCCGCCGCCTCGAGCATCAGCTCGGTGTGGTCGCGTGTCGGCGCGGGCTCGACGACGGTGGTCGTCCCGTTCGCGTTGAGGCCTGCCAGGAGGATCGCGGACTTCACCTGTGCGCTCGCCATCGGGAGCACGTACTCGATTCCCCTGAGCGTGTCGGTGCCGTCGACGACGACGGGCGGCCGGCCGTTCGTCGTCTCGATGCGCGCGCCCATTCGCTTCAGAGGTTCGGCGACACGGTCCATGGGTCGTGTGCGGAGCGACTCGTCGCCGGTGAGCTCGAAGCGCCCTTTCTGCCCGGCGAGGATTCCGGGGAGGAGCCGCATCAGCGTGCCCGCGTTGCCGGCGTCGATCGGGGCATCCGGTTGCTGCAGTCCGCGGAGCCCGACGCCGTGGACGACGAGCTCGTCGTCCGCGAGGTCGTCTACCTGGACGCCGAGCGCGCGGACGGCGTCGATCGTCGACTGCGTGTCGGCGGAGCGTCCGAAGCCGCGCACGTGCGTCTCGCCGTCGGACAGCGCCCCGATGAGGACGCTGCGGTGGGAGATGGACTTGTCCCCGGGCACGGCGATGTGCCCGGCGAGCGACCCGGCCGGCTCGACTCGAGTAGTCACGCCTCAGGCACGGTGTCCGACACCACGCCTTTGGATGGAGTAGCTCCCAGGAGCAGGCGCTTTGACAGATTCGTCACGGTCTCGTCACACCACAGGCACGGTGTCTGACACCGGGCCGTGTCATTCGAGGACAGGTGAGATGACGACGTGGTAGCCCTGCGCCTCGAGGATCGCCGCCGCGCGCTCGGCTTCGTCCTCACCACCGACGAGGAGCGTGAGCGTGCCCCCCCGTTCGCGCGAAAGATGTTGGAGCTCGAAGTCCTCGATGTTGATCCGCTCCGCGCCGAGTGCCTGCGTGATGCCCGCTAGGACACCGGGACGGTCGGGCACGTGCACGCGGAGCCGTTGCAGCGTGCCCGGCTCCTCGTACGCGTCGGCAAGCATGCGGCGCCTGTTGTCCGACGCCTCGCCGATCCAGCGCGCGAGGAAGCCGGCGTCGCCCTCCGCCAGCGCACGCTCGACCTGCTCGATCCGCCGGCGATGCTCGGCGAGCGCCGCCGCGAGAGCCTCGGCGTTGTCGAGGAAGATGTCGACCCAGATCCGTGGATTCGCACCCGCGACTCGCGTCATGTCCCGGAGCGATCCACCCGCCGCCGCTAGCGGTTCGTGCCCGTCGACCCGAGAGGCGCCCGCCTGATTCAGGAGGACATTCGCGAGCGCATGCGGAAGGTGGCTGGTGAGCGCGACGAGCCGGTCGTGCGCCTGCGGATCGACGGCGACGGGAACGGCACCGACCGACGCGACGAAGCCGTGCAGCATCCGGTAGCGCTCCGGATCGGTCGTCGTGTCCGGCGTCAGGAACCACGTGGCCCCGCGAAAGAGCCCTCCGCTCGCATGCTCTGGGCCGTGCGCCTCTGAGCCGCAGACCGGATGTCCCCCGATGAACCTAGCGTCGCTCACCGCGCGCGTAACCGGCGTCTTCGTCGATCCGACGTCAGACACCGTCGTCCCGTCGCTCGTCTCGTCGAGCACCGCCGCCACCTGGGCCGGCAGCGCCGCCACCGGCGCAGCCACGATCACGAGCTCGGCACCCGACACCGCAGCACCGAGCGAGTCGGCGGCGTCCACCGCTTGCCGTTCGGCAGCCGTCGTGAGGGCAGCCGGATCGACATCCCAGCCGCGCACATCCCCCACTCCCGCGGCGCGCGCCGCGAGGCCCACCGAAGCACCGATGAGCCCGGTGCCGACAATCGCGAGTCGCTCGACCGAAGCCATGGAACTCAGGATACTTTTGTCCGTCCAATGCGGATCTTCAGCGGCATCCAGCCGAGCGGCGACCCCCACATCGGCAACTTCAGCGGCGGCTTCCGCCAGTACGCCCAAACGCAGGAGCGCGGCGAGGGCTTCTTCTGCATCGTCGACCTCCACGCGATCACGATCACCCACGATCCCGCCGCGCTGCGCGACGGCACGCTGGACATCGCAGCGATGCTCTTCGCGACCGGCCTCGACCCGGGGCGTTCGACCGTGTTCGTCCAGAGCCACGTCACCGCCCACGCCGAGGCCGCTTGGCTGCTCTCATCGGTGACGGGCCACGGGCAGCTCGGCCGCATGACCCAGTTCAAGGAAAGGGTCGCGGAAGAGGAATTCGTCTCGGCCGCACTCTTCACCTATCCGGTGCTGATGGCCGGCGACATCCTGCTCTACCGAACCGACATCGTCCCGATCGGCGAAGACCAGCGCCAGCACCTCGAGCTCACCCGCGACATCGCGCAGCGGTTCAACACGCGCTACGGCGAGACGTTCGTCATCCCGGAGGGAGTCTTTCCGGAGACCGGGGGTCGAGTCATGAACCTGCAGGAGCCGACGCTGAAGATGTCCAAGTCGCGCGGGGCGGAAAGCGGAACCGTGCTGATGCTCGACTCCCCGGACACGATCCGCAAGAAGCTCAAGACCGCTGTCACCGACTCTGGGTCAGAGGTGCGGTACGACCCGGACGAGAAGCCGGGCATCTCGAACCTGATCGAGCTGATGACGGTCGTCACCGGGAAGTCGATTCAGGAGATCGAGGCGACGTATGAGGGCACCGGCTACGGACGCTTCAAAGAAGACATCGCCGAAGGGATCATCGAGCTGCTCGAGCCGATCAAGGCGCGCTACAACGAGCTGCGCGCTGACGCCGCAGAGCTCGATCGGCTCCTGGCACTCGGCGCCGAGAAGGCACGCGAGGCGTCGGCTCCGACCCTCGCGCGCATGTACGAACGGATGGGCTTCACCAGGCCGTAACCGGCGCTTCTCCAGAACCCCTCCCATCCAGGCCTCGGTCGCGTTACGGTCTCGCTGTCCAAATCCAAGGGGAGGGAGCGCATGACTCGCAAGCGGAAGGCGGGCGCCGTCGGCGTCCTTGTTCTGGCATGCCTCGTCACTGCAGGAATCGCCGCTGCACAGGTGAGCGGGCCGAGCAGCACGGCTCGCTCGCTCGCCGCCTCGGGCTGCCAGTTGAACTCGGCCGGCGACAAGATCAAGCACGTCGTCTACCTGCAGTTCGACAACACGCATTACGCGCGCGACAACCAAAGCGTCGCGTCCGACCTCGAGCAGATGCCGCACCTGCTCGACTTCCTCAAGTCGAACGGGACGCTGTTCACGAACGACCACACGGTCCTGATCTCGCACACCGCGGGCGGGATCCTCTCGACCCAAACCGGTCTCTACCCGGACCGGCACGGGATCACCGTCTCGAACAGCTACTACTACTTCCCGCCGAGCAAGATTCCGGCGTTCAGCTCGGCGTTCAAGTACTGGACCGACAAGGTCGACGACACGACCGGCACGAACGATCCCCTGCCGAACATGGTCACGGATCAGAAGGTGACGCCGGCCCCGTGGGTTCCGTTCACACGGGCGGGTTGCGACTTCGGTGCGATCTCGCTTGCGAACATCGAGCTCGAGAACACCGGCACAGGGCCGTTCGGCGACATGTCGCAGGCGTTCGGGACCGGCTCACCTGAGTGGAACGATGCGGTCGCCTCGAACGCGGCTCCGTCCGGAACGGCGGCCCGCGCCAGCGCGCTCACCGACTACGTCGGCATCGCAATCCACTGCGCCCAGGGCGGCGGCATCTGCGCGTCCAACGCAACCAACGTGGCGAATTCGAGGCCGGACAGGCTTCTGGACGAAACGGGCGGCTATCTCGGCTACTCGGCCCTGTACGGAGCGAAGTACGTCAACCCGGCGATCTGCGCGGTGCCGGGGGCTTCTTGCCAGACGGTCGGCGGCTTGAAGGCCGTGAACAGCACGGCCGGCGACCCCGTAACCGACCCCTTCGGGCGACCGGGCTTCCCGGGCTTCGACGGGGCACTGGCGAAGAACACGCTCGGCTACCTGGCCCAGATGC
>VAXG01000085.1 GCA_005883355.1 Actinomycetota bacterium
GCTGATGTGTCGACGCTTCATCTCCGCTTAACGGCGTCATTGGTAGCGTGCCGAGCCTTGATCGAAGCGCAGAACCTCACGAAGGACTACGGCGACAAGCGCGCCGTCGACGGCTTGACGTTCCGCGTGGAGCCGGGAGTGGTGACCGGGTTCCTCGGCCCGAACGGCTCGGGGAAGTCGACGACGATGCGGCTCATTCTCGGCCTGGATCGTCCTACGGCCGGCACCGTGACCGTGAACGGGAAGCTCTATCGCGACCATGCGGCGCCGCTACACGAAGTCGGGGCCTTGCTCGAAGCGCGGTCGGTTCACACGGGACGCTCGGCGTACAACCATCTGCTCGCGCTTGCACAGACGCATGGGATTCCGAAGCGCCGAATCGGTGAGCTGATCGATCTGGTCGGCTTGCAGGACGTGGCGAAGAAGCGGGCGGGAACCTTCTCGTTGGGAATGAGTCAACGGCTCGGGATTGCGACGGCTTTGCTCGGGGATCCATACACGTTGACGTTGGACGAGCCGGTGAACGGCCTCGACCCCGAGGGGATTCACTGGATCCGAAATCTCCTGAAGAATCTTGCAGCCGAAGGGCGGACGGTGTTCGTTTCATCGCATCTGATGAGCGAGATGGCATTGACCGCGGAACACCTGATCGTCATCGGACGCGGCCGGCTGATTGCCGACCTGAGCGTTGACGAGTTTGTGCGCAAGGCGTCGAAGAACATCGTCAGGGTGCGTTCGCCGCAGGCGTCCGCGCTCCGCGACCTGGTCGTCGGCCCAGACGTCGTCGTTGAAACGGTCGAACCTGGTGTGCTGGAAATAGTGGGATTGTCAGCCGAGCAGATCGGTGACGCCGCGGCCGAGCGCGGGTTCGCAATTCACGAACTGACACCCCAGCACGCTTCGCTCGAAGAGGCGTTCATGGATCTCACGCGCGAAGACGTCGAATACAGGACCGGTCAGGCTGTCTCCGAGCCGGAAGAGGCGGTCGCGTGAGCAGTCTCGTGCAAGTTTCGGCGGTGCCACGCCTGGAGCATCGCGGGCGCGTGACGCAGCTGCGCGTTGCTCTGTCGGAGTGGACGAAGCTGCGATCTGTTCGCTCGACTCGCTATTCGCTCATTGCTGCAGTGCTGTTCACGATCGGTCTCGCGACGCTCGCCTGTGCCGTCGTCTCCCATCACTACCCGAGCATGAACCCCAGGGACAAGGCGGACTTCCATCCCCTGGAGGTCAACCTCGTCGGCGTCCAGCTTGCGCAGCTGGCGATCGGGATTCTCGGCATCCTCGTCATCACCGCCGAGTACTCGACGGGAATGATCCGCGCCTCGATGACCGCCGTGCCGAAGCGGCTGCCGGTTCTGTGGGGAAAGGCTTTGATCTACGGGCTCGTCACCGCCGCGCTGATGATCCCTGCGGTCCTGATCGCGTTCTTCATCGGTCAGTCGATCCTGTCGACGCATCACATCAACGCGACTTTCGCCGATCCGGGCGTCGCACGTGCCCTTCTCGGCGCCGCGCTCTACCTGACAGTCGTGGGGCTGTTCGGGCTCGGACTCGGCGCGATCGTCCGCAACACGGCCGGCGGGATCGCAGCCTTCGTCGCGATCATGTTCGTTCTCCCTCCGCTGATGAACGTCCTGCCGGCCAGCTGGAACAACGCAGCCTCTCCGTACCTTCCCCTCGCCGCGGGTGAAGCGATCATGTCCGTCACTCCAGGAAATCATCTCTCGCCCTGGGTGGGGCTCGCGCTCTTCGGCGGCTACGCGGCGGCGGCACTCGCCGTTGGCGCTGTCGTGCTCGTCCGCCGCGACACCTGAGGTCGTGCCTACGGTTCGCTGACCTCCGGATTCCTGCGCGCGCCTGACCGCTTCCGTAGGCTTGCGGCAACCGTGGAAGCGCAGAGCGAGAAGTCGCCTGGTGGGCCGGTCAGGGCCGCTGCACTCGCGCTTCTGATCGTCGGCTTCCTGGTCCTCGTCACGCTCGCCGCCAGTGGGGGTCGCCCGACGCGACACGGCCATGTGGCTGCGCGTCCCGTACCCGCCACCGTTCAGGACAGTTGGATCACCCTGCTGATCATCGCCTACGCGATCGCGATCGCCTGGGTGCTGGTCACGATGTTCCGGCGGCGCCATCGTTGGCAGGATCCGGACTCACACTGGCTGCGGAACTACTGCGCCGTCCTCGTGTTCATGACCCTGCTCACCGGCATCGGCTCCTGGGCGATCGCGCATGGGCATCTTCGCGAGCGGAGCCAGAAGCTGTTCGCTCAGCAGGGGCAGCAAGGCCGTGGGCGGGGGCTCGGATCCACCGCTGCGCGGCCGGTGCCCGCGCGGCCTGCGAACTTCCAGTGGCCGCTGGCGCTCGCGGTGGGCGGGTTCTTCGTGCTCGGCGGTGCCTGGATCATGATCAGACGCAGCCGTCCGGCTGCAAGGGAGATGGGCGAGGCTGAAGGTGTCGAGGAAAAGCTCGCGCAAGCCATCGGAAGCTCGATCGAGGATCTCCGCCGGGAGCGAGATCCGCGTCGAGCCGTCATCGCCGCGTACGCGAATCTGGAACGAGTGCTCGCCTCGCATGGGCTTCCGCGGAGTCGCGAGGAGGTTCCCTATGAATATCTTGCGCGCGTGTTGACCGCGTTGCAGGTCCGCGAGGGGACCGTCCGGACGCTCACGGAGCTCTTCGAGTACGCGAAGTTCAGCCCGCACGAGATCGACCCCGCGATGAAGGAACATGCGATCGAGTCGCTGGTTGCGGTCAGGGACGACCTCCAGGCGATCCGGGAGCTAGCGGCATGACTTGGATCGTCCGGCGAGCGGTCAAGGTTGGTGTGGTCTTCAGTCTCGCGGTCGGGATCACGGCCCTCGCGGTTTCGGGGGCTCGGGCAATCCTGCTCGACGTCTATCTCCTCGGCGTGGGCGGGGTCTTGCTGCTGGCGCTCGTTCGGGCGACGCGTGAGGGAGAACCGTCCACCGACGCGTCGGACTTCGATCGAGCTCTCGCGGAGATGAGCCGGCGTCACCCCGCCGATTCGGGTGAGCTGACGCTCGTTCGCGACGTCAAACAAGCGACGAGAAGCGCATTCCATCTGCACGTTCGCCTGCGTCCGATCCTGCGGGAGATCGCCGCGCACCGTCTGTGGATGCGCTTCGGCGTCGACCTGGACCGAGAGCCTGGGCGTGCGCGTGAGCTGATCGGGGCCAACGCCTGGGAGCTGGTCCGCCCGGAACGTACTCCGCCCACCGATCGCCTCGCACCGGGCCCGCCGTTGGCAGACCTACGTGTTGTCGTCGACGAGATCGAGAGGCTCTGACGCAATGTTGACGGTCGGAGAGATTGCGACCCGCGGCGATCGCATCGTCGACGAGGTCGAACGTGCCGTCGTCGGGAAGCGTGAGGCACTCGAGCTCGTTCTACTCGGGTTTCTCGCCGACGGTCACGTTCTCGTCGAGGACTTCCCGGGCCTCGGGAAGACGCTGATTGCCAGGTCGTTCGCACAGGTCTTTGCGATGGATTTCGGGCGCGTTCAATTCACTCCGGACTTGATGCCTTCGGACGTGACCGGCTCGTCGGTCTTCAACCAGCGAACGGGCGACTTCGAGTTCCGTCCCGGCCCGATCTTCACCAACCTCCTGCTCGGCGACGAGATCAACCGCGCGCCGCCGAAGACACAAGCTGCTCTCCTGGAGGCGATGCAGGAGCGGCAGGTCACGATCGAGGGGCGGACGAACTCGCTCGAGCGGCCGTTCCTCGTCATCGCGACCCAGAACCCGATCGAGTACGAAGGCACGTATCCCCTGCCCGAGGCACAACTCGATCGCTTCATCCTCCGCATCGCGATCGGATACCCGAGTCGAGACGACGAGTGGGCGCTCCTCGAACGAAGGCTCGAGCGCGGCGTCGACGAGGTCAGGCTCGATCCGGTCACCGACCGGCGCGGCCTGCTCGAGATGCAGGAGTCGATCGAGCAAATACACGTGTCCGAGCCGGTGGGCACATACATCGTGGACATCGTCTCCTCGACGCGAACGAGTCAGCGCGTGCAGGTGGGAGCGAGCCCGCGCGGTTCGCTCGCGATTCTCAAGCTCGCTCGCGTCAAGGCCGCGCTCGCGGGTAGGGACTTCGTGACGCCGGAGGACGTGAAGGCCGTTGCCGTGCCGGCGCTCTCGCACCGTCTCATGCTGAAGCCCGAGCTATGGGTACAGCGAGTGCGCCCCGAGGACGTGGTGCGTGAGGCGCTCGACGCCGTGCCGGCTCCCGCCGCGGAGGACCTGCCCACGCGGGTCGAATGACGCGCTCCGCATCGCCCAAGTTAGGCGCTTACGCCGGACTTGCTGCACTGGGACTGCTGGCCGCGCTCGCGCTGCGGTTGCCCGAGCTCGTTCTGCTTGCGGCGCCGTTTGCACTCGTCGCAGCAGTCGGGGCGCTGCAAGTGCGCGCCCCGCGGCTCGAGGTGGAGGTCGAGCTCGATCGCGAGCGGGCCCTCGAAGGCGACCTGCTCGACGTCTCGATCCGGCTTCGGCCGAGCGACGGGATCGAGCAGATCGACGTCTTGCTCGAGCTCCCGCCCGGCCTGGAGGTCGAAGAACCGATCAATCCGACCACTCTGCGTCTCGGCGAGGGAGAGGAGCGCGTCCTGCCGTTGCGCCTCCGCTGTGTCCGGTGGGGCGCATTTCGCGTGGGCCGGATTCACGTCCGCAGTCACGATTGGTTCGACATGTTCCGCCACGAGGCCGTCATCGACCGTCGTCAGCCTCTCAAGGTGTATCCGACGCACGAGGCCGTGCGCAGCCTGCTACGGCCCGTCGAGACACAGGTCTTCTCGGGAAACCATGTGGCGCGGCAAAAGGCGGAGGGAATCGAGTTCGCCGACATCCGTCAGTTCGTCGCGGGAGACCGGATCAGGCACGTGAACTGGCGGGCAACCGCTCGCCGCGCTGAGCTCTGGGTCAACGAGCATCATGCGGAACGCAACGCGGATGTCGTGATCTTCCTGGACGTGTTCGCCGAAGCACGGCGCGGTGGGCGAAGCACTCTCGACCCCGCGTTGCGCGCGGCCGCGACTCTGACAGCGAGGTATCTTCGCCAGCGCGACCGGGTCGGGTTCGTGAGCTTCGGGGGGACGCTCAACTGGTTGCTCCCGTCGACTGGGGCGCGCCAGCTCTACAGCATTGTCGACGCGATGCTCGATACGCAGATCGTCCTCAGCTACGCCTGGCGGGATCTCGTCGTCATTCCGCGACGCACTCTTCCTCCGCAGGCGCTCGTGCTCGCACTCACTCCATTGCTCGACCACCGGGCGGCAACCGCCCTTCTCGACTTGCGTGCCCGCGGCTTCGATCTCGTCGTGATCGAGATCTCGCCACTCGAGCTCGTCGCGCCGATGCGAGGAGCTGCACACGAGATCGCGGACCGAATCTGGCGGCTGCGGCGCGATGCGGTCCGCGGTCGCTTCGACCGGGCGGGCGTTCCGGTCGCAGTTTGGAATGACGAATCGTCCCTCGCGGCGGCTCTCGAGGAGGTGGGCGTATCTCGGCGGCGCGCGAGAACCTCACGCGTCTAGCAACCGGGCTGGCCGGTCTCGCGTTGCCCGGTGTCGTTGTCGCCTACTCGGCGCTCGTCGGCGACCGCCTCGTCGCAGTCGTGACGTCGATCGGCTGCATCGGGCTCTCGGTCACGGCTCTCGCCCTCGTCGGACGGTGGGCGACGCTTCTTCCCTGGGGCTTCGTGGGAGTGGGGGCAAGTTACGCGGTGTTTCTGAGCCTGCGAGCGGGGACGGTGGACGCGCGTGCCCCGCTTCTGGCGGCGGCGTTTTTCGTTGGAGTCGAATGTTCCTTCTGGTCGATCGACCGACGGAGCTGGCGCAGCGAGCGTCAAGTGGTACTCCGTCGGGTCGTCCTCCTCTCATTGGCAGGGCTGGCGACGGCAATTCTCGGTGGACTGTTGCTCCTGGTTGCATCGGTGCGAGCCGCCGGGGTCGGATACGAGGCGGCGGGAGTGGTGTGTGCCGTGCTTACCCTCGCAGTGGTCGCCTTCCTGGTCCGGCGATCGCGCGAGTTACGCCGCGACGAGCTCGCGTGACCGGACCGTCCATCCGCCGCGTCCTGGATGGTAGTGGCCATGGGGACTTCCCTCGAAGAGCGTTTCGGCGTCGAGAAGCCGGTCGTCGCGATGGCGCACCTGCCCCCGCTGCCGGGCACGCCGCTTTACGACGAGGTCGGAGGAGCGAACGCGATCGTCGAGTCGGTGGCTCGCGACGTCGAGGTTCTCACGCAATCCGGGTTCGATGCGGTCCTCTTCTGTAACGAGGGCGACCGTCCGTACCAGTTGAAGGCGACCTTCGAAGGGGTCGCGATGATGGCGCGGGTCGTCGCGGAAGTTGCGCCCCGAGACAGACCGTTCGGAGTCGACTACCTGTGGGATGCCGAGGCAGCGTTGGCGGTGGCGGCCGTGTCGGGGGCCTCGTTCATACGCGAGGTCGCGACGGGCGCCTACGAATCCGACATGGGGCTCTGGTCGCCGGACGCCGGCAGGCTCCTGCGCTATCGCCGAGAGCTGAATGCCCGGGACGTTGCCGTCTTCATGAACATCACGCCGGAGTTCGCATCGAGTCTCGGGTCGCGCGAGATCGCGACGACAGCCCGCTCGGTGCGGGTGTCCAGTCTTGCCGACGCGATCCTCGTCTCCGGTCCCATGGCCGGCGCAGAGCCGTCCGTCGAGGCGGTGCGCGAGGCCAAGCGAGGGTGTGGCGACGAGACCCCGGTCTTCGCGAACACCGGGGTCAAGTCGACCAACGTGCGAGATTTCCTGACAGTCGCGGACGGGGCGATCGTGGGATCGGATCTCAAGGTGGACGGCGGCACCTGGAATCCCGTCGACCCCGACCGGGCGGCGAGATTCATGACCGAGGTGCGCGCGGCGAGAGCGGCCTAGCCTCAGGCACCGATGAGTTTTCGGCCACCGAGCGGTCAAAGCGTCAACCGTGATTCGACGTTGGAGGAGGGCGCGATGGCTGCTGTTTCGGCGGGTTGGGCGGACCGCGTACGATGGCCGGCAGTGCAGGATTCGCCGTCCACGATCACCCCCGACGCCGCCGCGTTCGAGGGCCAGTTCGAGCAGCACCGAGCGGAGCTGTGCGCCTACTGCTACCGGATGCTCGGCTCTCCGTTCGAGGCCGAGGACGCGGTGCAGGAGACGTTCATCCGAGCTTGGCGCGGGCTCGAAAAGTTCGAGGGGCGGGCGGCGCTTCGGTCGTGGCTCTACCGCATCGCGACGAACGTCTCCCTGGACATGCTGAACGGACGAGAACGTCGTGCGCGACCGATGGATCTCGGCCCGGCCCGCGAGCCGATTGAGTCGAATCTCAACACGCTGCCCGAGGTGACGTGGATCGAGCCCATTCCGCAGGACTCGCTCTTCGTTCCGGCGGAAGGAGACCCGGCGGAGGTCGCCGTCTCGCGCGAGACGATTCGCCTCGCGTTCGTCGCGGCGCTCCAGCACTTGCCGCCGCGGCAGCGCGCCGTCTTGATCCTTTGCGAAGTGCTGCGCTGGAAGGCGAGCGAGGTCGCGGAGCTGCTCGATACCAGCGTCGCCTCCGTCAACAGCGCGCTCCAACGCGCTCGCGCGACGCTCGAGGAGAGCAACCTCAGCGTCGCGGACACTTCGTCCTCGGTCGACGAGGCGGACGCGGAGCTGCTTGCCCGTTACGTGCGCGCCTTCGAGCAGTACGACATGGACGCGCTCACCTCGCTGATCCAGGAAGACGCGACGCAGTCGATGCCGCCGTTCGATCTCTGGCTGAGCGGCCGTGACGACATTCTGAGCTGGTGGGTCGGCCCCGGCGCCGGCTGTCGGGGCTCGCGCGTGATCCCGACCGTGGCTGCGAACGGCTCACCAGCCTTCGGGCAGTACAAGCCGAGCGATTCCCGAGAGGGCTACGACCCATGGGCTCTTCAGGTGCTCGAGATCTCCGACGGTCGCATCGTCGAGTTCACGTTCTTCCTCGATACGGAAAGAGTGTTTCCACTATTCGGACTGCCGCTGCGGCTCGAGTACTAGCGTCACTCACGCAGGACGTCACGCAGGCCGATGAAGCCGAGCAGCTCGACGAGCTCGGTCGATGCGCCGAGCAACCGCGCCTGGCAGCCGCGCCGTCGAGCGACGAGCTGGAGGCGCGCAAGGGTGTCGACCGACACGGCGTCGGGGTCGATCGTGCTCACGTCGCACAGGGCGACCTCGGCTCCGGTTCTCTCGAGGAGCGCGCCGACCTGCTCAGAGAGCCGCGGCAGGTCGGTCCGGGCGATCGGACCGTCGATTCTGAACACGACTGTTCGGCGCGCTGAGGCAGCCATCCTGGGATGGACCTGAAGAACGGGGAAAACTCATCGGTCTGGCAACGATGAGTTCTGCGTCGCGAGGCCGTCTAACCACCATGAGAGACCACGACACGCCGAAAGGAATGCCCACATGACCTTGGATAGCCGCACGCGCTGGCTCGCGCTCTACGTCCTCTGCCTCGGGGATCTGATGATCGTCCTCGACACGACGATCGTGAACGTCGCGCTTCCGTCGATCAGGCAAGATCTTGGCTTCTCGCAGACCTCGCTGGCGTGGGTCGTCAATGCCTACCTGCTGACGTTCGGCGGCTTCCTCCTTCTGGGTGGCCGGCTCGGCGACCTCTTCGGCCACCGCCGGCTGTTCCTGATCGGGATCTCGCTCTTCACCGTGGCCTCGGTCGCGTGCGGCGTTTCCACGACGCAAGGGCTTCTCGTTGCGGCCCGCGCGGTTCAGGGGCTCGGCGGTGCGGTCGTCTCGGCGGTCGCGCTGTCGCTGATGATGAACCTGTTCACTGAGCAGGGGGAGAGGGCGAAGGCGATGGGCATCTTCGGCTTCGTGATGGCGGGCGGGGGCAGCCTCGGCGTCCTCTTGGGCGGGGTCCTCACGGACACGCTCAACTGGCACTGGATCTTCCTCGTCAACGTTCCGATCGGCGTCGCCGTCGTCATCCTCACCCTGAGGCTGCTGCCGGGCGCGCCCGGCTCGGCCGCCGGCGGCAGGCTCGACGTGGCCGGCGCCGTCACGGTGACGGCGTCCCTGATGCTGGCCGTCTACGCGATCGTGAACGGCAACAGCACCGGCTGGGCGACCGGCCAGACGCTCGGGCTCCTCGCGGCAGCGGTCGTGCTGTTGGCGCTCTTCATCGGCATCGAAGCGCGCGTTCCCTCGCCGCTCATGCCGCTCGGCCTCTTCCGCCTGCGCAACATCGTCATCTCGAACGTGGTCGGGATCCTGTGGGCGGCTGCCATGTTCGCGTGGTTCTTCGTCTCGGCGCTCTACCTGCAGTTGGTGCTCGGCTACAGCCCCCTCAAGGTCGGACTTGCTTTCCTGCCGGCCAACCTGATCATGGGCGCCTTCTCGATTGGGCTGTCCGCGAAGCTCGTCATGCGGTTCGGTTTCAGGATCCCTCTGGCCGCGGGCCTGTCGGTGGCCGCCGCCGGCCTCGTGCTGTTCGCCCGCGCCCCGGTCGACGGGACTTTCGTCGTCGACGTACTCCCAAGCATGATCCTGCTCGGAGTAGGAGCGGGAATGGCGTTCAACCCGGTGTTGCTCGCCGCGATGAGCGACGTCGACCCGAGCGAGTCCGGTCTCGCCTCGGGCGTCGTCAACACCGCGTTCATG
>VAXG01000166.1 GCA_005883355.1 Actinomycetota bacterium
GCCTTCATCCAGTCCGCGTAGTCCTTCACAGTCGTTACGTCGGCGAGCGGCTCCGCCTGAACGGCGAACGTCGCATCCGCGTGGCAATAGGCACTGCACGCTTCCCAACCCTTCCCCGTATCGCAGGCATCGAAGAACGCCCGTGCCGTGTCCGTGAACGTCGCCGCCGTGGTCGACATCCTCCGACCTCCTTCGTCGCGGTCTCCTCCCAACATCGAGGCCTGGCGGGAGTATCCCATCCGCCGCCCCGGCTCGACGGCAACGGCCCGAACGTTACCGCCACCCGGCTCTGCTCAGGCTACGCCTTCACGTCGGCGACCGGGCGTCATTCGCGCCCACTCGCGCAGCGAGGCTGCTCTCTTGACGCCCGCGTCCTGATCTATATGGTCGCTTCGCGTGGATGACCTCGAGGTCGTCGAGCGCGGGCTGTTGGATGCGCTCCAGCGTGGAGATGTATAGGCGGACCTGCTCCGAGACGACCTTCTCATCACGACACCGCACCACGCACGGGCAGACGTGCGCCAATACTTCGGACCAGCCGTACGCCCTGACGGTAACCGAGCTACACGAGCTTCAGAGCGTCATTCCAGTGCCACCGAACTAATCCACGGGAGCCGATGTCGTGCGGCGGATCTCGTGCGCGAGGTTCGCGGGCGGCACGCCGACCGGAAGGTGGAGCGTCGACACCCAGACGCCGGGCGGGCGCTGGCGGCGCCGGCGGGAGTCGGCGCCGCCCAGAGGTGTCCGCCTACGAGGCGCAGCTCAGCTCGCGGATGTTGAGCTTGTCGAAGGCGAGTTTGAAGACCGCGTTCGGATCCCCGGGGTCCTGTACACCGTTCCAGACAACGTGCCCCGTCTCGTGGGCGGCCGCGACCGACCCGTCGCTCGCCGTGAAGTTGATGTTGCTGGTGAACGTCGCGTTTTCCGTTGGTCTCGTTCTGGTTCTCGTTGCCCCACTCCGTGAAGTGGCCGCTCCAGTCGACACCAGCCTCGCTGAAGTTCACCGTGCCGGTCTCGGTAAAGGTCGTGCGATAACTGGCTCCAGGGCTGAACACACAGGGGGTTCTCAATCTTCCGGGAGGCGCCATGAGCTCGACTGCTTCAGATCCGGCCGGTGCCCAGACGATCGTGCTGATCCACGGAATGTGAATGACGCCGCTCAGCTGGGAGCACTGGTCCAGCCACTACAGCGACCGCGGCTACCACGTGCTCGCGCCCGCGTGGCCCGGGCTCGAGGCCGAGCCCGAACAGCTACGCCGAGATCCGGCGCCGCTCCGAAACCTCAGCATCACGGACGTCGTCGACCACTACGACAAGATCATCCGCGGACTCGAGCGGCCGCCGATCATCATCGGCCATTCCTTCGGCGGGCTGTTCACCCAACTCTTGGCCGATCGTGGCCTTGGCGCGGCAGCGGTTGCACTCGGAACCGGCGCGCCCAAAGGCGTCCTCAGGCTGCCGTACTCCACGATCAGGGCCGCCTGGCCCGCGTTGGGCAACCCCGCAAATCTGAAAAAGGAAGCCCCCCTCACGCTCAAGCAATTCCACTGGTGCTTCACCAACGCGCTCAGCCGAGACGAGTCGGACGCCGTCTACCAGCGCTACTACATCCCGGGCTCGGCGCGTCCGTTCTTCCAGGCCGGCTTCGCGAACCTCAACCCGAAGGCGGTGACGAAGGTGGACTACCGGAACGCGGCGCGGCCGCCGCTGCTCCTCGTGACCGGAACCGAGGATCGCATCTGCCCGCCGTCGGTCAACAAGGCGAACTTCAAGAAGCAGCGCCAGGCGCCGACCGCCACGGAGCACCGCGAGTTCCCCGGTCGCTGTCACTTCCCAGGGCAGGACGGCTGGGAGGAAGTCGCCGACTTCGTTTTCTCGTGGACGACGGAGAACTCGAAGAGCCAGGTTTCGAGCCCTGCTTGACCTACCTGCGGATCACCCACATCGGCGGGCCAACAGTGCTGATCCAGTTCGGCGGCTGGCGGCTCCTGACGGATCCGACTTTCGATCCGCCGGGGCAGAAGTACAACTTCGGCTGGGGCACAGGCTCCGTGAAGCTGGCGGGTCCGGCAGTCGCGGCTTCCGAACTCGGGCCAATCGACGCCGTGCTCCTCACGCACGATCACCACGACGACAACCTCGACCCTGCCGGACGCGCATTGCTCCCATCAGCGGACGCCGTCGTCACGACCGTCTCTGGCTCGAATCGACTGGGCGGTGCTACGCGCGGGCTCGAGCCCTGGGCCACGACAGTGCTCGAGGCACCGGGGCGGCCATCGATCGAGATCACCGCCACGCCGTGTCGCCACGGCCCGCCGCTGAGCCGCCCGCTCGCCGGCGACGTGATCGGCTTCGCTCTGCGCTGGGACGGCCAGGAGCATGGCGTGCTTTGGATCTCCGGCGATACGGTCCTCTACAACGGAGTGCGTAGGGTGGCCGACCGCCTCAGGGTCGACACCGCCCTCCTGCACCTCGGGGGTGTCCGCTTTCCGGTCACCGGTCCCGTCCGCTACACGATGACCGCCAAGGACGCCGTGGAGCTGTGCCGAGTGATCAACCCGCGCACCGCCATCCCCATCCATTACGAGGGCTGGAAGCACTTCCAGCAGGGCCGAGAGGCGATCGAGCGCGCGTTCGCGCGTGCGCCAGAAAACATAGGCCGACGTATTCGTTGGCTGCCTCTCGGCGTCGAGGTGGAACTCACCGATTGAGCGGCGTCGCCGCCGTCACAGCAGGATCATCCGTGGCGCCGGACCTGCACAAGGCTCATCGCGATGATCAGTCGGACGCGCGAGGCGTGTCACGCGTTTGGTTCTATCACCGGTTGGAGGTCAGCCAGGGACCGAGCGGGTTCGTGGTCGATTTGCGGCAGCCACTGAAGCGTGCGGGGCAGGTACCAGTTCCAGTCGCCGAGTAGCTTCATTGTGGCGGGGAGAAGCACGCCGCGGATCAGCGTTGCGTCGATGAGCACGGCAGCGGCGAGCCCGACGCCGGCCTGCTTGAGCTCGAGCGATGACAGGGTGCCGAAGAGGGCGAAGACGCAGACCATGACGATGGCCGCGGCGGTGACGACGCCGGCGGTCGAGGCGATCGAGCGGCGTACGGCGATTTGTGTTGGCTCGCCGCGGTCGACTTCTTCGCGTACGCGGCTGAGGATGAACACGTGGTAGTCCATCGAGAGCCCGAAGAGGACGACGAACAGGAAGAGCGGTAACCAGGCGACGATCGTGCCGTTCGACTTGAAGCCGAGGAGCGATTCCGCCCAATGGTGCTGGAAGACGAGTGCGAGCACGCCGTAGGAGGCGCCGACCGAAAGCAAGTTGAGTGTGATCGCTTTGATCGGAACGATGATCGAGCGGAAGGCGACAAGGAGCAGCGCGAACGCGAGTGCGAGCACGAACGCAAGCACGTACGGGAGCGTGTGCCGTATTTGGCGGGTGAAGTCGAGGTCTTCAGCGGTCGGGCCGGTAACCGCCGTCTGCAGTCCGCGGATTCGCCCGACCGTTGCCGGGATCAATCGCTGCCGTAGCGCTTCGACGGCGTGACGGCTCGATGTGTTCGCGCCGTTACCGCTGAGCGGCAGGAACAGGGCCGCAGCACTGCCATCGCTGGTAGAGACGGTGCGGATCGGTTCGACTGGCATATTGGCGACGCGTTCGTCGACGGCGATTCGAACGAGACGACGCAATTGCTGTGCGACCTCCAGTTGCTTGCCCGCGGGCGCTTGGACCGCGACGATGGCGGTTTCGCCAGCGCTCGGAAACGCGCGGCGGACGGCGGTGAGCGCCTTCAACGCCGGCTCGCTCTGCGCGCTCAGCGCGAGGTCGCTCGGCTTGGACATCCGCAGCGAGAGTGCCGGGTAGGCGAGCGCGGCGAGCAGCGCGGTTGCACAGGCGGCAGCAACGAGCGGGCGGCGGGTGACGCGGTCGACGAGCGCTGACCAGAAACGGCTGCCGCCCTCGGCAGAAGCGGGATGCGCCCACGGTCGATCCACGGGCCGAGCAGGCGGAGTGTTGCGGGGAGAACGGTAACGGCGCCGACGACGGCGCAGCCGATGACGGCGATAGCAGCGGTTGCGATCCCGCTCAGTGTGCGAACGCCGACGATGTACATCCCGGCCATGGCGATCGCGACCGTCGCGCCTGAGATGACGACTGCTCGGCCGGAGGTGCGGAGCGTCGTCTCGAGCGCTTGGTCGACCCTGGCGCCGCGGCTGCGCTCAGCGCGGGAGCGGACGACGAAGAAGAGCGCATAGTCGACACCGACGGCCATCCCGATGAGAAGGACGACCGTCTTGGCGCTGTCCTCGACCGGGAACAGCTGACTGAGCGGACCGAGCAGCCCGAGACCGGCGATGACGGCGCTCAGCGCGAGCAGGACTGGGACGAGCGCCGCCATCAGCGACCCGAACGCGAAGAGGAGCACCAGCAGCGTGACCGGGATCGCGAGCAGCTCCGCGCGGTGCAGATCGCGGTCGACCGTGCGGTTCCGTGCCTGGTCCGCGGAGATGTCGCCTGTTTCCTCGATCGTCAAACCTGGGTGCGCTCGCGCCGCGGCGGCCACGGCGGCGCGGATCTGTTCGACACGGATCTGTCGGCCGAGCTCCGCGACGACAACAGCGGAGTGGCCGTCAGGGGACTGCTTGAGGTCGGGTGCGAGCCCGAGCTCGCGAAAACGCCGTTCGACGTCGCGCGTCACCGTCGACGGCACGGGTCCGCGGCGTGCACGGAGATAGGCGAGTTCACGCGGCGGGCCCCAGAGCCGGTGCTCGTTCATGATCGCGTAGCCACGTGCCGATTCGCCGACGGCACCGTTGTCGAGCGTCTTGGTGCCGCTGATCGCGCCAAGCACGACGCAGGCCGTGACGAAGCCGATCCACGCCGCGAGCGTCAGGCGCGGGTGGTGGACGCTCCAGCTTCCGATCCTGATCTGCGACCTCTTTGACATGTGCTGAGGCTCGCAGCATCGCGTAGGGCTGCCCAGCCGGGCAGCCGGACACTTTCGCGGTAGGGCTGCCCGGTACTACGCCGCGTTCAGGAAGGTGACCACAGCGAGCACCCGGCGGTGATCGTCGCCCGATTGCGGCAGGCGCAGCGTGGCGAAGATGTTCTTGACGTGCTTCTCGACGGTGTGCTCGGTGATGAAGAGGCGCTCGCCAATCGCTTTGTTGGAACGCCCCTCGGCCATCAACGCCAGGACCTCCAGCTCGCGTTCGGTCAGATCCTCGAGCGGCGTGTCGCCTTTGCGGCGCTGCCCGACAAGCTGCGCGACGACCACCGGATCGAGCACCGAGGCGCCCTCGCCGATGCGCCGGACGCTCGACGAAAGCTCGTCGAGGTCGGAGACGCGATCCTTGAGCATGTACCCGACGCGCTCGGTTCCTTGCGCGAGCAGCTCGACCGCATAGCGCGCTTGGACGTACTGCGAGAGCACGAGAATTCCGACCTGCGGCCAGCGCGCTCGGATCTGCTTCGCTGCCCGCAATCCTTCATCGGTGTGCGTCGGCGGCATGCGAATGTCGACGATCGCGACATCCGGCTTCGTGCGCTCGACGAGCGCACAAAGCTCGTCGGCGTCGCTGGCGAGCCCGACGACGTCGAATCCAGCCTCCTCGAGCAGCCGCGCCAGCCCCTCACGCAGGATCACGGCATCGTCGGCAACGACTACGCGCATGGGATCTCCGCGCGTAACTCCGTGCCGCGACCGGGCGGGCTGGACACCGTCAGCCGTCCGCCGAGTGCTTCGACCCGATCGGCGAGGCCGCGCAAGCCTGAGCCGCCGCCGGCAGCTGCGCCACCGATCCCGTCGTCGGACACCTGGAGCACG